>CAYICO010000091.1:0-2505 GCA_964361935.1 uncultured Candidatus Saccharibacteria bacterium | reverse complement strand
GAGAACATATTTTAACAATCCTGAATCTAGCATTTGTCTAATACCGACAGCGGCCCCGTCAGCCATGATTAATTTGGCAAACTCGTCTCTGATTCTTTCCTTGGCAATCATTTCCAACAAGCCAGCGTTCTTTTTTACCGCATCGGCTGTTTTCTTCTCTATAGAGAACCCTAACTCTGCCGCTAATCTTACCGCCCTCATCAAACGCAGAGCATCTTCGTTGAACCTTGTATCAGGATCGCTGACGGTGCGAATGATTTTCTTTTTTAAATCTTCTTGTCCGCCAAATGGATCAATAATTTCAGAGTTTTTCGCCATCGCGTTAATAGTAAAATCTCTTCTGGACAAATCGTCTTTAATGTTTTTTGTAAACACAACTTTGTCCGGATGACGCTTGTCCTTATAAGTCCCTTCAGAACGGTAAGTAGTTATCTCCACTACTTTTAAAGCGGGTTCGGCTGATTCTGTCTTGACGGCAACTGTTCCAAAATCATTTTCATAAACACTGTCAGGGAAAATTTCCTGAATCCTTTCAGGTAAAGCGTTGGTAGCAATATCCCAATCTTTTGGCTGACGCCTTAAGAGTAAATCCCGCACGCACCCTCCTACCAAAAAAGCTTCAAAGCCGTTTTCTTGTAATTTTCCAAATATGTCTTCGATTTCTTTGATTCTTATCAAATGCATTTTATTAAATAATACTAGTTAATGGGTAATATTTGCACTATCTTGACATTATAATCATTTTATGCTATAATACAGGTATCGTTAGTTGGCACATTTCACTGTCTCGATTCAAGGAGGTTGAGCCATGAGGTTCAAGGGTAAAATCAAGAATAGTGGACCGACAGGACGCACCCGAAGCATGCTCTTGCAACTTGTGTTTGCCAAGAAAGAACGCAAGGCTCCCAAACCGCAGTCGCCGACGGTCCCCTGTCGCAAGGGCATCAGCCCGGAGATGATCCGAGAGGCGCAAAAGAAGAAGCCTGCCCCTCCAAAGCCGTAGGCTAAGGAGGGTCGTCTTGATACAAACCTCATCAACCCCATAACCCCCCGCGAAAGTGGGGGGTTTGTATTTATAATAAAAAGCATTATTATAGTAAGCAGAACAGGCCTGCCCTTCCGAAGCTCGCAGGCGAAGGAGGGTCCTCGTAGCTCAACTGGATAGAGCACCTGGCTTCGAACCAGGGGGTTCCGGGTTCAAATCCTGGCGGGGACGCAGTACTCTGAAAGGAGATTGGGAAATGAAAATTAGTATTGGTCCTAATGGATTTCTTATAGCGAAAAGCTGGGATAAAGACGCCTCAAAATGCAAAGTTAGGTGTTCGTGTCCAGCCAATAGAAATCTGACAAGAGTCATAGATGTTCCCGGAACTGGAAGCGATTTTAAGAAAGAAATTCTTAATAAAGTGATTTATTGTCGTTATTGTGGTTTCAGAATAATTGTTTTTTCAAAGACTCAATCTCTTAAAGACCTCAAAATGTATGTAGAAATGCCAGACTAAACCTCGACTAGAACGAGGTTTTTTGTTAGGCTTTTTGCAAGCACTCCTAGCTCAACTGGCAGAGCAGATCCCTCTTAAGGATAAGGTTCTGGGTTCGAGACCCAGGGAGTGCACCAATATCAAACCCCCCATTGCTGGGGGGTGTTTACTCAAAAATTTTCTACCGTTACTAGTCTTTTTGTTTTTTTATTAACAACGAATCTAATTTTTAAGGAAGCGTCAAAAAGGTAAAAAGCTGGTACAAATTTGTTGTTGATGAGCCTGACCACAGATTCCTTATAATCTGAATCAATGACAGCTCTCTCAAATGAATCTTTCAGTCTCGCCACAGCACGAGTTACTGAGATTTCTTGATTAAGAAATCTCTGCCAAAATCTATCCCATGCGTGTTGAGTGACAAAGACTACTCCACAATCAAACTGATACACACTCAATCTTGAAGGTAAGCTGGGATACGACCCATCAACTGCTTTTAATTTTTCTTTCAAATCAGCACTTTTTTCAAAAACCGCGAGATGAGAATCTTGGCTTCCATCATAAGTGCCAAAAAGGTGAAGGTGTATTAAGCCAAAGAATTCTCTACTATTGAATTGTTGAAGAAATGTTCTCATTTTTTGATGAGTCTTATTTTTCCTAGTTTTAGAAAATATCAAGTTGTATAGTTTTTCTAGTTCTTTATCAGAGAACAAAGCAAGAAATTGATCCTTGGGGCCAATCCCTTTCGGCTTCAAAGTCGTCTCCTTTTTGTAAATGTGCCTTTTCCAGTTCCTTTACTAGAACTGAAAACACGCTAATAATAGCATTATAATTGAAATCTATCAAGTTTTGAAAACCCCCGCATCTTTTTATGGATGTGGGGGTAAATACGTCCGGAGGGACTCGAACCCTCGACCCACGGATTAAAAGTCCGTTGCTCTGCCAACTGAGCTACAGGCGCACACTAGACCCGGAAGGAATAGATCGGAAGAGCGTCGTGTAGGGAAAGAGTGTAGATCTCGGTGGT
>CAYICO010000090.1:0-2542 GCA_964361935.1 uncultured Candidatus Saccharibacteria bacterium | reverse complement strand
CGAGCAATAATAATATTTTCTTTTGTATATAACCAGTACCTTTAGACATATAGAAGGTTTATGACATTCCAACCTTTATCCGCCATGGCGGATAAAGGTTGGAAAATAATCAAAACAATTTTTAAAACATCGCAACGCGATAATTCATACTTCTCTTACATTACTATACTCTGGATAATTTTAACCAACAGAAATTTTCTGCCTAATTTGCTTTTTAGAAAGAGAACGAATGTAATAGAGTTTAGATCGGCTGACTTTGCGGGGCGAACTAATTACTTCAATTTTGGAAATTAAGGGCGAGTGAATTGGATAAACTTTTTCCACCCCAACGCCAGCAACCGTGGTTCTAACGGTAAAAGTAGCGCCCGGTTCATTGCCGTGCTTACGCGCCAAAACCAAACCCTCAAAAATACTTGTCCTAGTCTTATCCCCTTCTTTAATAGCCTCGTGCACTCGCACCGTTGCTCCGGATTTTATTTTTAGCATTATTTCTCGATCAATCATGATTACATCATTGTATATCAAATTTTGAATTTTAGCAATCTTTTGACACTATTAAGAGACTGTCCGACAATTCGCTTTCGTTGCGAAATTCAGAAATTTCAGGCGAGACGAAACAGAAAAAACGAGCCATATACGAAGTAATCTAGCGAGTTTTTTCTGTAAAGTCGTAGCCGAAATTTCTGAATTGCAGTAGAAATGGAATTGTCGGACAGTCTCTAAAGCTATGAAGATTTTAATTGATATCCGCCTATTAGGAAGAGAAAGGTATTCGGGTGTAGCCGAGTACACTTTTAATTTAGTTGATCATTTAATAAAATTGGCATCGCCTAAATATCACTTTCAACTTTTTTACAATGGGTTAAAAAAAGAACCCTTACCCGCGCATTGGCTATCAGCGCCAAACGTCTCCATTATTAACTATCACTATCCTAATAAAATTATTAATCTGGCTAGTTTTTGTAATTTTAAAATTGATCGATGGCTAAAAACAGATCTAATCTTTAGCCCCCATATTGATTTAATCAATAGCGCCTCTACCCCAAGAATTTTGACTATTCACGATCTTTCTTTCATCCACTATAAAAATTTCTTTTCGCGCAAACAACGCCTTTGGCACTATTTACAAAAAATAGAAAAACAAATTGGCGCCGCCTCGCTCATTATCACTAACTCAAATTACACAAAAAATGATATTGTGGAAACTTTAGCCGTTTCAGAAGAAAAGATTTCCGTTATTTATCCGGGGATAGCCACCCAGCAGGGTGATAGTTTAAAAGTTTCAAGGTTTCAAAGTTTGAATTTAACGTTAAATTCGAAATCCGAAATCTTAGAAAATTATTTATTATACTTGGGAACTATAGAGCCTCGTAAAAACATTCCCGCCATCATTAAGGCCTTTAATATTCTCAAATCAAATAAAAAATATCATCATATAAAACTAGTTTTAGCTGGTAAAAATGGTTGGTTATACAAAAACGTCTTTCAAGAAGCTAAACAATCTTCTTATCAAAAAGATATTATTTTTTTAGGCCCAGTCACTGCTGAAGAGAAAAATATGTTATATAATTCAGCTAGAGTATTTGTTTATCCATCTTTCTTTGAAGGCTTTGGTTTTCCGCCGCTAGAAGCCCAAGCTCATAATTGTCCAGTAATTACCTCCGATCGATCTTCGTTACCGGAAATATTAGAAAATTCAGCTATAAAAGTTAATCCTTGGAAAACGAATAAATTAGCTGAAGCGATTGATAAGATTTTAAGCGATCAATCATTGCGCCAAAAACTAATCATCGCCGGTCAAAAAAATATAAAAAGATTTAATTATGATTTATGCGCCGCTCAACTTTTAGAAATATTTTCTGGCTATTTTTAATTTTATTTATTTTAGGAGCCATAATTTATGGCGCCGGCTTAATTAATTTGAGAAATGAGGCTAAACAATCGGCCAGAGAAATTAAAAAAGATTTTAAATCAGCCGCTAATTCCATAACCAACCTTGACATAAAAAGAGCTAAGGAATCTTTAAAAAAAATCTATCTGGAAGTAATGGGCCTACAAGAAAAAACAGAAAATCTGTATCTGCATAACATAATAAAAGAACTCCCACAAACATTTAATAATTTAGGAGAATTGAGCTTAACTTCAATAGCCTTGACTGATGATTTAGAAACTTTGAAAAATAATTCTTTTCAATGGCTGATGACTAAAAGGGGTAATTTAATGATAGAAAAGTTAAATCAAATAAGCAATAAGATTAAAAATCTTTCTCCTTTAATCAATCAGCTTAAACAACAAGCGATGTTAATTAATTATCCTCTATCTGACGATTTTAATATTGCCAGCAAACAACTTTATCAAGGACAACAAATATTAAAATCATTAATTAGTTGGCTTGATAACAATGAACCGCAACACCTCCTAATTCTTTTACAAAATCAATCAGAAATCAGGCCAGCCGGCGGCTTTCTTGGCAGTTTTGCCAATGCTGAAATAACTAAAGGAAGTTTATCTAACTTAGAAGTAAGAGATATTTATGATTTTG
>CAYICO010000089.1:0-2564 GCA_964361935.1 uncultured Candidatus Saccharibacteria bacterium | reverse complement strand
AATATTATTGAATTGCGTTATTGGAAAGTCACCAAAATCCTTCAAAGCAAAGGGGGCCACTATCTGCCGAATACTGTCTTCTCTGAAATTAAAGAAGATTATAGAATCGTTTTCTTTTATGGCGTTAATTTCCGGTCCTATTATTGTTGGTTCTAAATATTCATCTGTTAAGTCTCTTTTATATTGGGCCTCCACATGACTTTTAATATCCGTAATCGGCGTTCCTTTGCCTAATAAAACATTATAAACTTGCTGAGTTCTGTCCCAGTGACGATCTCTGTCCATTGCGTAGTGTCTTCCTGACAATGTGGCAAGCTTTGCGGATTTATCTCCCAATTTTTCTAATAATTTAAGAATGGATTTTGGCGGACTGTCTTTGCCATCGCTAAATAAATGCAGATTGATTTTCGAGACGCCTATTTTTTGGGAGCATTCAATTAGCGCTACTAGATGGTTTGTGGAAGCATGAACATTGCCTTCGGATAAAATTCCCACCAGATTAAGCGCTGATTGATTTTTCACGGCATGCTCCAAAGCTTCTAATAAAACTTTGTTTTGGAAAAAACTTCCGTTGTTAACGGATAAGGTTATACGGGGAAAATGTTGATAAATTACTTTGCCTGAACCGATGGTTAAGTGTCCTACTTCGCTGTTGCCTTCCTCTCCCCATGGCAATCCAACCGCAATGCCCGACGCCTGAAGAGATCCGGCTAAATAATTTCTTTTTAAGTGGTTTATATTTTCAAGATTGGCGATATGAATTGGATTGGTAGAGTCATTGCGGCCTATTCCCCAGCCATCAAGGATAACTAGAACAACGGTTTTTTTTGACATACAATTATTATTGTAGTATAATGTAGCTAAATAAATCGAATGTTAACCAATATAAACAATTTTACTTATGACTTCAAACCTATTTTTGGTGGGTGGCGTCTTAATATTAGGCGCTATTGTTGGGTACTTTGTTCGACAACTGATATCTGCTCGTCAGTCCAATTCGCTAGAGCAAAAGCTTAAAGTTCAAGTCGAAGAGGCGAAGAACGAAGCGCGAGAGATAGTCTTACAAGCTAAAGACAAGTCAACTGTCCTCTTTGAGGAGGTTCAAAAGGAAGAGCGTGAGAGAAAGAACCAACTTAATAGAATAGAGGAGCGTCTTCTAAAAAGAGAAGAATCTTTAGAGCACCAGGCCAAGGATTTATCTGTTAAAGAGAATCATTTTAGCCAGGTCTTATCCAATTTTCAATTTGAGAAAAGCGAGATCGAAAAAGTAAAAAAACAAGCTCTTGATAGTTTGGAAAAGATAGCCGGATTAACTACCGCAGAAGCGAAGCAACGCCTTTTCGATCAATTGCAGGAAGAATATAAGAGAGATTTGGCTTTGACTTTGCAAAAAATGGAAAGAGATCGTCGTGATGAAATTGAGAAAAAAAGTGTTGATATTATAACCACAGCCCTCCAGCGTTATGCGCGTGCCAGCGTTTCTGAATTAAGCACGAGCGTTTTTACTCTTCCCAATGAAGACTTAAAGGGCAAAATTATTGGAAGGGAAGGACGCAATATTAGGGCTCTAGAGAGACTCACTGGCACTGAAATCATTGTTGATGAGAGTCCCGAGACCATCGTCATCTCTTCTTTTGATGGCATGCGCAGGGAATTAACTCGTATGGCTTTGGACAAATTAATTAAAGATGGCCGTATTCAACCGGCTAAGATAGAAGAAAAAGTAGAAGAAGCGCGCCAAGAATTGAATAAAAAAATTCAAGAATATGGTGAAACAGCGGCTTATGAGTTAGGTATTGTGGATCTTCCAAAAGAAATTTTACAAGTTCTGGGAAGGCTGCATTTTCGTACTAGTTATGGTCAAAATGTTTTGGCTCACTCTGTGGAAATGGCTCATATTGCCGGCATGATGGCTACGGAATTGGGATTAAATGTGGAGGTGGCAAAGAAGGGCGCTTTGCTTCATGACCTTGGCAAGGCAATTGATCATGATGTTCCCGGAACGCATGTGGAATTAGGTAGAAAGATGTTAAAGAAATATGGTGTTAATGATTTAGTTGTTAAGGCAATGGAAGCCCATCATGATGAATATCCCTATGCCATTCCTGAAGCTTTTATTGTTACAGCCGCCGATGTTTTGTCCGGGGCAAGACCGGGGGCAAGGCGTGACAATATGGATAGCTACATAAAACGCTTGGTTGACTTGGAAAAAATAGCCACTAGTTTTGATGGCGTGAAAAGCGCTTACGCGATTTCTGCTGGCAGGGAAATCAGAGTATTTGTAATTCCAGAGAAGGTTGATGACTTTGGCGCTTTGCAGATGGCTAAAAACATTGCTGGAAAAATTCAATCGGAACTGAAATATCCGGGTGAGATTAAAGTAAATATCATTAGAGAGGTGAGGGCGGTTGAATTTGCCAGATAAATCCTATATTGTTAAACTTACGTAAGAAAAAGAAAGGTCGTTAACTAAAGTAATATACTATGAAAAAAGCTGAATTCGCCCAGTCGTACATGACAGCTGTCGGATTAGAAAGTAAAAAAAAGGCAGTGGAAGCAGTAGA
>CAYICO010000088.1:0-2568 GCA_964361935.1 uncultured Candidatus Saccharibacteria bacterium | reverse complement strand
TCATTATGGTTGCTATAATAACACAGTTTCAATAAAATAAAAACCCCGTTAAACGGGGTTTGTCATATCTACACAACACATCTCATTCGCAAAAAACAAAGTTCGGCTTCAAATGTAATTTTATCAATAACTTCAAAACCACAACGTTCGTATAAAGAAATAGCTTTGTGATTATTAGATAAAACTCTTAAATAAATTTCTCTTAATCCCAGCCAAGCAAAAGACCAGTCGCAAAGATGTCGCACGGCTGATGTCATCACTAGTGGCAATAAGTCATCACGGCCTCTAATCACATTATCAATTTCACAAGACCTCTCCAACCAGTTAAATCTATTAAGTCCTAAATGAGCCACTGGCGCATTGGATATACTAACAATAAAAAATAATATCCGATCCGATAGTTCAATAACTTGCTCCTTTAACCATTTCCTTGTCCCCGCAACAGTGACTTGAAATTGTGGTGGGAAAAATTGCTGGTGTCTGTCTCGCCAATCAGCCAAGGCTTGAACAACTTGCGGATTATAGATATCTTTTGGACTCAATACTCGCCAAAAAGCCCCCCCCAAATCGTATCCTTGAACTTCAGGACCAAAACTAACATCAGAACACGATAAAAATCCATGCTTTAATCCCGTCAAACATCTTGTAACTCTTTTGTAAAAGATATGTTCTCGTTGATTCATATTTTTCACCCACTCCTCAATAGCAACTGCTTAACATGTTGAGAAATATAATCTACTATTTCTTCATTCAACCAAACACCGCTAGGAAGGTTGATGCCGTTTAAACCGACATAATAAGCATTAGGATTATCTGTCTTAATCTTTCCGACGTACATCGGCAACATGCTAATGGGATAAAAAAATTGACGAGTGTCAATATTGCATTCTTTTAAAGCCTTGCGTAGTTCGTCACGCTGAAGCGGAGATTTTTTTCCCAACACAATAGAAGTCATCCAATAATTTACACGAGCGCCGTCTGGCTCATGATTCATTTTAAAAATGTCTTGCGGTACATTTCTGAATCTTTGTTGATACCATTGAAAAATTCGGCGTTTTTTTGCCACCAATTCTTCAATTCTCTCCACCTGCGCTAAACCAAGAGCGGCTTGCAAGTTAGACAACTCATACATAAAACCAATCTCGTTGTGCCAAAATTGTCTTTGGAAATCTTTGCCGTGGTCATAAAGACTGCGCGCGTGCTCATCCCACTCTGTGATGTTGGTTACTAAAGCGCCGCCTTCGCCCATAACTGCAATTTTTGCTCCTTGAAAACTAAAAGCGCCAATATGTCCCCAAGCTCCAGCTTTTTTGCCCTTATAAATAGTGCCTAAAGCTGGACAAGAATCTTCAATAACAAGCAAATTATATTTCTTGGCGATATCCATAATTTCTTCCATACGCGGACAAGAGCCGTACATCCAAACAGGCATAATGGCTCTTGTTCTGGATGTAATCGCACCCTCAATTATGTCAGGATCAATACACCAACTAACTGGATCAATATCCACAAAAACAGGTCTGGCGCCAGTGTATTCAACGACATTAGAACAGGCCACGTAAGTCATGTCCGGCACAATCACTTCGTCGCCCGGACCTACGCCAAACAACACTAAAGCCAGATGAAGAGCGTGAGTTCCCTTAGTTAAGCCCAAACAATGTTTCGTACCCACATAATCAGATAAAACTTTTTCAAATCTAACCACATAGTCATCAAGATGGAAATTCCATCCGTTTAAAACAGCATCAGTAGCATAAAGCCTTTCTCGTGCAGTAATAGAAGGTCCTGCGGTTAAAATGAGCTTGTCAGATTTTTCCACTATATTTCTCCTTGTTTAAGTGTCAAAAAAACTACAAACACAATAACGAAAAAGCTGGGGAATAGCAAGCGCTATTAAATTAATCTTTGCCTACAATTTCCTTAATGATATACCTTGGTCTATGTTTAATTTCTATAAAAATTTTAGCTAAGTACTCGCCAATAACAGATATACCCAATAATTGAACACTGCCTAAAAACAAAGTCAAAATAACAATAGTGGGTATGCCTCGAGGAGCGTCCGGAATTACAAAATAAAGTATTAAATTAATAACTATCCCCAAGAAAGACAATATCATCACAACAAAGGTTAACTTGGAAACCCATTCCAGCGGCTTAAAAGAAAAATTAATGATAATAGTTTTTGCCCACCATAAGGCCACCCGAAAACTCGTATTAGATTCTCCCGCTCTACGCTTATCTCTTACAAAATCCACGCCTATCTGCTTAAAACCGACAAATGCCCTTACTCCCCGCAAAAAAAAGTCTCGTTCATCAAACTTTATAACTTCGTTAATAACTTTTCTGTCTAACAAGCTAAAATCACCAGCATTCAGTGGAATATCAATATAGGCCATCCTTTTCAAAAACCAGTAAAACAACGATGACAAAAGATTGCGCCAATAGTTTTCTCTCATTCCCCTTCTCACTCCATATACCACTTGATAACCATCCTCCCACTTAGATAAAAATTGTGAAATAGTTTCTGGAGAATCCTCCATATCCCCAGCCACTATAATAGCCACGCCT
>CAYICO010000087.1:0-2574 GCA_964361935.1 uncultured Candidatus Saccharibacteria bacterium | reverse complement strand
TATCAACGCTTGCAATGCATTATTTTAATATTCATTTTGCCATCATTATTTTTGTATCAATAATTATCTATTTTGCAACATTGTATTTAATTAAAGAATCAATAATATTTGAATTAAAAGATTTTTTATATGCTCGATCATCTAATTAAAGAGAAAAAAGCCAAAGTTGCGGTCGTCGGATTAGGATATGTTGGCTTGCCCACAGCAATAGCCATCGCAGAATCTGGCTTTGAAACAATTGGTATCGATATCGACGAACATAGAGTAAAGCAGTTAAATAATAATCGAAGCTTTATAGCTGAAATTCCCAATGAAGCCATTAAAAGGGTGAGTAAAAAATTTCGTGCCAGCACCGATTGGAATGAAATCAAAAAATGCAACATAGTCATCATTGCGGTTCCAACTCCGCTCACTAAAAATAAAGCTCCAGACACTTCTTTTATTGAAAATGCTGTTAAAAGCGCCGCTCCCCACATTAAATCAGAAACATTAGTAATCTTGGAAAGCACCACTTATCCGGGAACAACGGAAGAATTAGTTAAGCCGCTTTTACCAAAATGTTATTTGGTATTTGCTCCGGAGAGAATTGATCCCGGCAATAAACAGTTCAAATTCGGAGAGATTCCCAAAGTAGTCGGCGGAATTGATAAAAAATCCACGGAGCTGGCTTGTAGTTTTTATAGTAACTTTATTAAAAAAGTCATTCCCGTGTCTTCGCCAGCCACGGCCGAAATGACGAAGCTCCTAGAAAATGTGTTTCGTTTGGTAAATATATCAATGATTAATGAGTTGAAAATGCTTTCCGACAGAATGCATATAGATATGCACGAAGTGATAGATGCCGCTAAAACTAAACCCTACGGCTTCATGCCTTTTTATCCCGGACCCGGAGCTGGAGGACATTGCATTCCGCTAGATCCATTTTATTTATCATGGAAAGCCAGGGAGTTGGGATTTTTTGCAAGATTCATAGAATTAGCCGGGGAGGTTAATGAGTTAATGCCGCATTATGTCGTAACAAGAATAAACACCGCTCTAAATAGTAAAAGAAAATCTATTAATGGAGCTAAAATATTGGTGTTGGGCGTTGCTTATAAAAAAGATATTGATGATCCAAGAGAATCTCCGGCTTTGGAAGTAATAAAAGACTTAATGGGAAAGAAAGCCCAAGTCATTTACAACGATCCGCACATTCCTCAAATAGAAATTGAGGGCGGAAAAATTTATTCCACGCCCCTCACAACAGAAATTTTAAAAAAAGTTGATTGCGTTGCAATCCTAACCGATCATTCTGCATATAATTATCCAATGATCGTTAAAAAATCAAAATTAATAGTTGACATTAGAAATGCAACTAAAGCTGATCGTGATAACATTATTAAGTAATGTGCGGAATATCAGGAAAATTACGTTTTGATAAGAACCCGGTTTCTGAAGGAGAGTTAAAATCGATGACTGACGCCATCAGTCATCGCGGCCCAAATCAATTTGGCATTTTTTGTAAAGAAAATATCGGATTTGGTTTTAGAAGACTTTCTATTATTGATCTCTCACAAGCCGGCAATCAACCAATGTCTGATAACGAAAAGAAGGTTTGGATTATTTTTAATGGAGAAATTTACAATTTCATATCATTGCGAGAAGAACTGGAGAAAGATGGGGTTCAGTTTAGATCTAAAACCGATACCGAAGTCATTATATATCTTTACAAAAAATATGGAGTGAGCTGTTTACGAAAATTGAGAGGGATGTTTGCCTTTGCCATTTGGGATGAAGATAAACGTCAGTTGTTTTTAGCAAGAGATAGGTTGGGCAAAAAACCATTGAAATATTACAGAGACCAAAATGTATTTATATTTGCTTCAGAATTAAAAGCTATTTTAAAAAATCCAGAAGTTAAAAAGGAGCCCGATAAAGCTTCTATAGCTAACTATTTAAGTTTTCAATACGTGCCATCTCCCGAGACTGGTTTTGTCAATATAAAAAAATTGCCGCCAGCTCATTATTGCTTAGTAAAGGAAAGCGGAGAAATGGAAATAAAAAAATACTGGGATTTAGATTACAGAGAAAAATGGGATTTATCAGAAACAGAGTGGACAGAAAAAATAATTGATAAATTGGAAGAGTCAGTAAAGTTGCGCATGACAGCTGACGTGCCCTTAGGCGCTTTCTTGTCTGGAGGGACAGATTCCTCCGCCATCGTAGCTTTAATGAGTAGAAACTCCAACCGTCCTGTAAAGACATTTTCAATAGGATTCAAGGAAGAGACTCATAACGAGTTGCCATACGCAAAAATTACAGCAGAAAAATTCGGTACCGAGCACAAAGAATTTATAGTGACTCCTAATATATTAGAAATAATTCCTAAAATTGCTTACTACTATGAAGAACCGTATGCTGATTCGTCTGCAATACCTAGTTGGTATTTAGCAGAAATGACTAAAGAACACGTGACTGTTGCCTTAAACGGTGATGGGGGTGATGAAAATTTTGCAGGCTATTTAAGATACAAGTTCTATAAGCTAGTGAATGAGCATCCAACCACGGCAGCTCTCATCGGTCCATTACTAGCTA
>CAYICO010000086.1:0-2581 GCA_964361935.1 uncultured Candidatus Saccharibacteria bacterium | reverse complement strand
TGTTCCGCCTCTTGTCTGTCCGGCTTTTAATGCTGACTTTGACGGTGACCAGATGGCTGTTCACTTGCCTCTTACGGAAGAAGCTCAAAAAGAAGCCAGCGAAATCATGTTATCTTCTTTTAATTTGCTCAAGCCGGCCACTGGCGATCCAATCGCCGTGCCCTCGCAAGATATAGTTTTAGGTTGTTATTATCTAACAAGAGAAATGGATGGCGCTGTTGGAAGGGGCAAGGTTTTTAGCAATGAGGAAGAGGCGCTATTGGCTTATGAACATGGAGTTGTCAATTTAAACGCCCTTATTAAGGTGAGAAGTTTAGAAACTACTATAGGAAGATTAATGTTTAATAATGTTTTGCCTCCAGGCTTTGAATTTATTAATGAACATCTAAACAAAAAATCTCTTTCTAAGTTAGTTGGCAGAATTATTAATGAGTACGGAATTGAGAAAACCTCCCAATATCTGGATTCCATCAAAAAACTTGGCTTTGAATTTTCTTCTTTGTCCGGTATTTCCTGGGGCATGGATGATTTGGTAATTCCAAAACAGAAGAAGCATATTTTAGAATCTGCAGAAAAAGAGAGCAGCGTTATTCGCTCTCAATATGACGAGGGATTATTAACTAACGGAGAAAGAAGAAACAAAGTTATCGAAGTTTGGGTTAAAGCGAAAGAAGAGCTGAAGAGTTTTGTAACTGGAAAAACTCTAAGCAAAGATAATCCTGTTTATTCCATTATTGATTCTGGAGCGAGGGGTTCGTGGTCTCAGCCGGTTCAAATGATGGGCATGAAAGGTTTGGTGCAAAATCCGAAGGGTGAAGTTATGGAATTGCCGGTAAAATCTTCCTTAAAGGAAGGACATAATGTTTTGGAATACTTCATTTCCACTCACGGAGCGCGTAAAGGAACTACTGACACCGCTTTAAAAACAGCTTCAGCCGGTTACTTGGCTAGACGCTTAGTGGATGTAAGCCAAGATTTAGTTGTGGCAGAGGATGATTGTCATACAAAAGAAGGTATAGAAATTTTTCGTATTGACGGCGAGGAAATTGGTCAGGGCTTTGCGGTGCGCGCTTTTTCTAGAACTGCTTTAGAGGACATTAAGGTTGACGGAAAAACTGTTATAAAAGCCGGTGATGTTATCGAAAGAGAGTCTGGTGAGAAAATCGATAAATCTAATCTCGATTCAATTAAAGTTCGTTCTCCAATCACTTGCAAGACCTTATATGGGGTTTGTTCTAAGTGCTACGGTTATGATTTGGGAAACAATCACTTAGTAAAAATTGGTTCTGCCGTTGGCGTGGTTGCCGCTCAATCTATCAGCGAACCGGGCACGCAGCTTACCATGAGAACTTTTCATACCGGCGGTGTGGCTGGTACGGATATTACGCACGGTTTGCCAAGAGTAGAAGAGCTGTTTGAATCAAGAATTCCAAAGGGCCGCGCCTTCTTAGCTGAAGATGATGGTGTTATTGAGGAAATAGAAGACAAGGGTTTGGCAAAAATTGTTAAAATAAAATCTTTAGGAAAAAAGAAGGGTAAGATTTTGGAGTATAATATTCCTCGTTCTGCCCAGCTTTATGTAAAATTAAATCAAGAAGTTAAGAAGGGGGATAGATTGTGTGAGGGCAATTTAGATCTTAAAGAACTGTTTAGTTTAAAGGGCAGCGCCGATGTCCAACGTTATATTATTAACGAAGTTCAGAAGATTTACGCTTCAGAAGGCACACCGATTAACAATAAACATATAGAAATAATTATTAAGAAAATGTTTTCCCGCGTGGAAATTAAGGAAACGGGGGACTCTGGTTTTGTAGTTGGTGATGTGATAGATAAGTCAGTGTTTTTAGAAGTTAACCGACGCATTAAAAAGTCTGGGGACGAACCGGCAAAGGCGAAGCAATTATTAAAGGGAATTACAAAGGTAGCTTTAACGGCAGAAAGTTTCTTATCCGCTGCTTCCTTTATGGAAACGGCAAGAATTTTGGTCAACTCGGCCGTTGAGGGCAAAGAAGACTCTTTGCGTGGATTGAAAGAAAACGTGATTATAGGAAGATTGATTCCTGTCGGCACTGGTTTTGGCAGCGCCGAGAGAATGGCCGCCGAGCCAGAGGCAGAGTCGGAATCTGCAGAGACCAAATAAGTTTCTGCGCAAAATATAACGCCAGGTGCTGTCTAACACCTGGCGTTGTTATTTTTAGGGAATTGATGACGCGAAAGAGCTACGGTTAAGTGGTTGCGTTGGAATTTGGGTCATCGGGCAGTCGCCGGAGAAGTAAACCCGTTTCATTCTTGCGTCAGCGTGACATCTTATCGCCTTCTTGCCGTACTGCTTAATTTTTTGTATGAGAGGCTCGAAATGACCATCGCCACTTACAATAACATGATATTCCACGTCGCTCATTATTTCCAGATTAGTTCTCACCGTACGATCAAGAAAACTATCAATCCAGTCGTCTTTCTTGCCCGTGAGAGGCGGATTGTTTTTTTGTATGAGGCGTTCCAAGTGTTCTAATCTAATGTTAGTTTTATTGTCCAAACACCCGACCAGAAGGCAGTCGTACTTCAAAAATATTCTAAGAAC
>CAYICO010000085.1:0-2701 GCA_964361935.1 uncultured Candidatus Saccharibacteria bacterium | reverse complement strand
TCCGGCCGGCCAAAATTCAGTCATGATTTGGATATTTTTATTTTTTTCTAAAATCTCAATCATACCCTTAAGCACTCCGCCTTCCGCCCCCTGCGCGTCCATTTTTATGAAAGCGATTGGTTTTTGATAATCTTTTAAAAAGTCATCTAGTGAAATTACCGGCACATCAATCGCCTGCCGCTTATCACCCACCAACTTATCATACACGGCATCATTTTTTTGCCAATCCTTCACGCGCTCCTCGGGATTATAAATTCTATGATCGCCCGGATTAAAATCGGAAAGGAAAAGTTTTAGCGTCCCCGAACGATCCGATACCGCCGCCGATATTACTGTGATGTTTTTATAGTTATTAATTTCAATGTTTTTTTGGAGAAGTTTGATATTTTCCGGCGCCGGCTCAAAGGCAAAAACATGCCCGGTCGCGCCGACCGCCCTTGCCATAAATAAAGTCATTAAGCCAATATTGGCGCCGACATCAATCGCCGCATCCCCCGGTTTCAATATCTTTTCCATCAACTCTATATTCTCAAAAGCAGCGTGTCGATCTCCCCAGACAGAAAGTTCTAAATTGTCATTAGGATCTAAAAATATTTTCTGACCGTGAAAAATAACCGATTCCGGCTTGCCGGTTGTTCTTACAAAGTCACTCATCCAATCGCGAATCATGCCTAAAGGCCAAACCTTTTGCAAACCAAGACCGCCAAAAAAATTAAGACCTAATTTATATACAAATACCAAGAATTGTTTCATAAAAGTTTTCCGGGGTAAACTTTTTAAATTTTTCTGAAGAAAAATAATTGCGAATTGCCTGTTTGTATTTTTCTATTTCTATCGGCGCGAGCATATGGAGAAATTTTCGCAGATCGTCATAATTCTTAAACTTTCTCATATCAATAAAACAATCGGATGGCACATCTTCTTCAATATCCGGCGCGCCCCAATATATAGGTATGGTTCCAACCATCATACAGTCAAAAATTTTCTCAGTAACATAGCCCGGCCAAACAGCATTTTCAAAACAAAGCGCGAAAGTGTAACTTCCCATAGTTGCCGGCTTATCATCGGCAAACCCTTTCCAAATTTTTTCTACCGATTTGTCTCCCTCCCAACGACCTCCATATAAATCTACTTCATCGTATTGGCTGAAAAACTTAAGCGCCTTGACTCTCTCGCTGTAAAGTTCTTTACTTTGGAATCCCTTGGCTGCTGATTTGCTATTCATCATGACTAAAAACTTTCTATCAATTTTATTGAAATACTCTTCACTAATCCGATCGAAATTTTGCGGATAATAAAAACGCGGAAAGCTCTCCACTCTGGGAATAAAATAAGATTCATCATAAAGAGCGGTAATGGATTTAATATTTCTGTAAACCCATGGCTTGTTCACCGGCGACTCCCATTGAATAAGAATTTTTTTAGAAAATTTTGGCGCAATTTTCAAAAGTTCACAATGAGAAATTGGAAAAGTTTTCTTTTTGCTGAAAAAATCTTTTAATTGGTATAAAAAACCGTAAAAACCCACCGGCGGATGATCAAACGCGATTAATACGTCATTGTCGCGCCGGTTTTTTTCGCCCCAAAAATCTATCGTATTAATTTCCAAACCATTATTCTCTAAATAAGATTTGAGATGATTGAGCGGAATAACATTGGATTTTGGATTAAAATAAGAGGCGAAAAATTTATTTTGCAGGCCTTCGCTGGAAAACGGAATAAAGTAAACGATTTGTTTCATGATTGCAATATTACCACATTTTACTTTTTACAACTCGCCGTGATATCAATACTAATATGCTCAGTCTTTCAATCGTTCTACCTACTTATAACGAAAGAGAAAATGTCCAAAAATTTATCCCGCTTTTGAAAAAAAAATTTGAGAATGTGCCGCATGAAATTATCGTCGTTGACGATTCCTCTCCTGACGGAACAGGCGAGGAGGTTTTGAAATTTGCCGTAGAAATGCCAAATATCAGACTGCTTTCCAGAAAAGAAAAAACTGGGATTGGCAATGCTTTGCGACACGGATATAATGAGGCCAGAAATGATATTATTCTTTCCTGTGATTCAGACCTTTCTTTTTCCCCCGATGACATTATGAAGCTTTATAATAAAATAAATAACGAAAATTACGATCTTGTTATTGGATCGCGCCACAGTCAATCTTCTGGTTATGAAACGCCGCATTTGGCAATCAAATTGAAATACGCGGTAAGCCGATTCGGCAATGCCTTACTACGCAAATTATTCGACATACCAGTCCGGGATTTTTCAGTAAATTGCCGGGCAATCCGCCAAGAAACCTGGAGATCGCTGGTCACAAAAGAGAACGGCAACTTTTTTCTTTTTGAAATGATTTTTCTGGCACAGCGAGCCGGCGCGCGCATCGGGGAAATTCCAGTGACATTTTTCGATAGAAAATATGGCAGTTCAAAAATTAATCATGTAGCCGAAATTCCCAAAGCATTCTTAAAAATGATACTGTATCTTCTGCGTCATTAAATATATGCGGTTATCGGAAAAATCAAAATTAAAAAAATGGCCCAAGCAAATTGGAGTGGGCGCCTGCAAAATAAGCAAACGGCAAAGGTCCTATGTGCTTAAAGTTCTTGCTTCAAATCGCATCACCTATGGGCCGATGAGTCAGCAATTTGAAAAAGAGTTCGCCGCATTGCATAAAAAGCGATTTGCTATTTTT
>CAYICO010000084.1:0-2704 GCA_964361935.1 uncultured Candidatus Saccharibacteria bacterium | reverse complement strand
AATCTCCGGATCAAAGGTTGCTAAGCACCTCCCCGAAGCTTATCGCAGCCACGCCGCGTCCTTCATCGCCATTTTGTGCCAAGGCATCCACCATACGCTCTTATTTTTTATAAGTAATATTTTAAACCGATCACTTAAACGCTGACAAAAATTTTTATTTACCTGTTTTAATTTATGTATTTTATTATCAACGATCTCTCTTGAGTCTTTACCGCAACCCTTTGACATTGCTTAGGGGAAACAAAAAGGCCGCATTTACTGCGGCTAATCTCAATACACAAAATTCAACTTATGAATATAGCCGCAATAGATACAATTGGTTTTTGTTATACATCTTATCTGTAAAGGAAATTATAGGAGAACAAAAATCCCATGTCAACTACCAAAAAATAAGAAGCTCTCCGCATCGATTAAGCCCTGCCTATAATCAGCAAATATTTTATCGTAATCAGCTAATCTTTCTTTGAAGAATCCGTTTCCTTCTTTGCTGTTTTTTTCATTAATTTTACAATCTAAATTGCCGTCAACAGTCACGCAGTCTGCTGAAATGATTTTCTCATCTCTTATAAAAGTTACTGAAAACGGAGCTGGCACCTGCAATAAAAAACTTGCAAACGAATCGGATATGTCTAGATTTGCCGCTAACTCAAAAACATTAGAGCTAATGTTGGAATGCCAACCGGAAGAACGGGTTAAAGCCGCGTAGCTTCCCAGCTGGGGTTTTATAGTGTTTTCTATTTTTTCATTATAAAAACTGCCCAAGTCAATCAATTCACTTAGTTGTTCGTCAGACAGATAATTTATGTCGCCGCTAAAATCGAGATTGCCAAAAATTTCATCGATTACAAATGAATCATTTAAGGAAATATTATAATCATTAAGGAGTCTCAAAATATTTGATAATGAAGGCACTGCCGCAAAAGCTTTATTTAAAATAAAACTGGATACTTCTTCCAGCGGTTCGTAAAGCATCTCAAATATCTTATCTAGAATATCTTGAGGAATAGTTATTTTGGGAACACTAATAGATGGCCCCTTTTTAATGGGATAAATATTGAAACCTCTATTTGTTATAAAGAAAAGCTCTTCTGTGTATACAGAATTACCATTAGAAATATTAGGCTGTTCGGCAAAAACATCCTCCTCTAAAAAAGGGTCATACTCTTTAGAATCACTCCTTTCTGTAATAATACGGCCGAATATGGTTGGATTGCTCACTGGACCGTTAAACAACAGTCCCAAAAACACTGAAGGTGAACTAAAGATAGTCTCTTCTGAATAAATTCTATTATTAGTCAGATCAACAAATTGTGAATTTCTTGACTCTTCAATTTCATAAAAAGTTATCTGTCCGCCAATTTTATTTCTTCCACCACTAAAGTTGATCTGAATATTTCCATTCACCAAATCTGCCAAAACTCCCGCCTGTCCAACGTTACCTCTTAATTTTCCTTCATCTGTTACGTACCATCTGGGATCAGTCACGCTTCCCTTAAAGAGAATTTGTCCCACTGGCAAGTTTTCAATGATTGCTGGGTAAAAAAACTTTTTTCTTTTTCTTGTTAATAATTCCAGAGGAGTCTCTTCTTGAGAGAAATAGTCGTCATAACTAAAAAGATTTTCTTCACTGGAAAAAAGATTGCTAAAATCAAAAAAGTTAAGGTTGTCTTTAGAAGAGTTAGTGGGACCAGCAGTGATGGTTTCTGCTCCTGGCACAGCATACGCAGGAGCAGAAACTGGATACGCATCAGAAGACGGAGACGGTGAGGAGGAGAGGGATGGCGGCAAAGCAGCGCTTGAGGGATCCGTAGATATCGAAGGAGATATAGTCGTGGGATAAGCATAGGGAGTCCCGCCAGTCGCAGGAGTTGTCCCTTGCGCCAAAAGAATTGCCGGCACTAAAAAAAGATTCAGAAGCATTATGTTCTGATTATAACAAAAATACCGCCCTCACAGCGATATTTTTTTCGAAATATTTAAATCTTTAAATATTTATATATCTATTTCTCCCATTCACTTCGCAACTTTCCCAAAATTCTGGCAGCCTCTTCTTTACCGCCTAAACCGAAAGCAAGTCCTCCAGCCAAAGCAAGCATTATTAACAAGCTCACCACAACACCATTTACAATAGTCGTCGCCACACCAAGTTGGCTTAAAGCTGTTAAGGAGCCGAAAACGAAAACGACCCACCAAGCCACTATTCCTAAAAACTTACCGGAATGAAGCTTGGTACTTAAAACAGAAGCCGAAACCAATTTCTTCATAAAATTGGCCACTATTAAAGTTGCCAACATTATCAAGAACGCGACAACAATGTTGGGTATATAGAATAATATGTCGCTTATAAAGATAGACAGGGCATCAAAACCTAAAATATCAGAAGCAGTTAATACGAATGATAACAATGCTACCCAATAAACAACTTTTCCTAAAAAGTGTCCGGAGTTAAGTTGTAAATTAGCTTCATGCAAATACTCGCCTAATCTAAGTTTGTGCAACAAAGAGTCGAGTTTAACATGATAAGCAAGTCTTTCAATTAATCTCTCTAAAACAACTGCCACTAATAAACCTAAAACCAAAACTACAAAAGCGCCAACTAAATTAGGTAAAAAGCTCAACAGTTGAAACCAAACACTTTTTAAAGAAACTAAAAGCAAATCAGTCCAATTTTGTATTACCATTGATTTGTTGAATATTATTTACT
>CAYICO010000083.1:0-2715 GCA_964361935.1 uncultured Candidatus Saccharibacteria bacterium | reverse complement strand
CCGGCCGCGACTGGGGAGCAATATTTATCATTAACGATTTAGAACTTAATGCTTACGCGATTGGGGCTGACATCGTAAGATAATTTTAGTTTAAAGATTTTGAATTGCTTCGACTTTATCGAGAGTCTTCTATGAAATCGGAATATTTTTAATTTTTAATATTTGCATTTTATGTTAAAACAAAGTGATTAGAATTTTTGACGACATAGACAAAGAGCGAGACCGCATTCGAGCGTGTATCAATAAGTATGGTTGGACATCAGACCACAATTTGGACTGGTTTATTGATGCCGGTTCAAGTGAAAATAGCAGGCCAGTTTTTGCCGAGTTTCCTGACGGATCCGGTTTATTGGCGCATGATAATAAAATAGAATGGTGGATATGGTCAGATCCGCTAAGCTCCTTTGAATCGGCCGAGGATAAAATTATTGAGTTTTCTGATTTTGCTTTTAAAAATGGGATAAGAGAAGTATGGTGCGTTGATGTTTCCGACAATATCAGGCCATCTTTGTTGGAAAAGAAGATTAATGTCAGTGAAATATATTATTCTTTATTATGGCCGGTGCTTGATATGGAAAAATTTGATTTGTCTCTTCCCGGGGATCGCTTTAAAGAAATGAGAAACGCCAGAAATAAATTTTACAGAGAGCATAAAGTTAAATCAGTTAGCCCAAAAGAAATAGAACAAGAATTATTGCATAAAATTGTGAATGAATGGAAAAATTATGTTCTAAAAAAACAAAAAGAAGAAGACATATCGGACATTAAGTATCACAAAGCCATAGGCAACTATTTTAAGAGTTTTTTAGACCCCAGAGTTTTTGTTGTAGACGGCAAGCCGGTAGGATTTAACGCCGGTTATGAAGTTGTTAACCGCCGGGGCAGGTTCGGGGGTATAATAGGAATCCATGATTATTCTTTAAATGATTTGGGAACCGTTCTTTGGCTTGAGGATCTGGAATGGATTAAAAACCGCGGCTATCAAGAACTTGATATGCAAGGTTCGGAAGATGACGAAGGATTGAAATTGAAACTTAGATTTGGAGCTAAAATAGAGAGAAAGACAGATACTTTTTGGCTAACAAAATAACAGGCCCCCCCCCAACGGGGCGCCTCCACTGGAAATTGTTGGGCTGTGCTATCTAAACTATAACATTTATACGCTATATGGTCAATCCTTGAAATCTAATTTGGGTGTGCCAAGATGGGACGCTATGGAATCCCAAATTTATCTAATAGAATCATCAAGTCGTCAAGTTCTGGCTGGCACATTCATGAGATTTCAAGAGTATTATGAGTCGCCGGAATTCAAAGGAAAGGTCTTTAGCGTTGAAGATTTTGCTCATTGGTATGCTTGGAAATTTGGGTCCTTTTCTTATTCAAGGGATTGGTATGGTTTCAATATCCCGGGGACAGTTTTGGCTCCTTTCAAGAACGGGGACTTTAATCCTCTGACGCCCCACGAGCAGAAACTTATTGATTTTTGCTTAAATGTTAACGGGAATTCATACATAATCGGCGCGACGCCGTCAGCCGAATATTTCAAGGAAACTGTCCAACATGAATTTGTCCACGGCGCTTTTTATACTAACCCGGAATATAGAAAGGAAATAATTGGCTGTATCAGGGATTTTAATATAAAACCGGTTTATAAAGGTTTGGTGAAAATGGGTTATTGCGATGATGTTCTGGTTGATGAAACTAACGCCTATGTTCTCGTCGAGCCGGACACTATCCAAGAATACTCATCCCTTGGAAACACCAAAAAACTGCGCGAGCAGTTGGATAAAATTTTCTTGAAATTTTTTGGTTTCTCTGTTCTAAAAACAGAAATCTCGGCTTTGCTGGCAAGAACAAAACATATATTCATTTAGATTATTTTTGTGATAAGCATACCATTCATAAAACCGTAAATTGTGATATTGATGGTCGGATAATAAAGCTGTCTGCCGGTTGACCGTATTAGATTACGAATGATTCCAGAATCGGGGAGTCTGTGATCTTCTTGTTCCAATGGTGGTTTTGATTCAGCGCCAAAAATATCGTAAACAGGATAGTCTTGGATATTTGCTGGATAAGAATTCAATAGCTTTAATTTAGAGTAAAATTCCCCCGGCATTTCTGGAATATTGGGATCAATTTCCGCTACGAAATCCTCCCATTTTTTACTTATTTCAAGTGATATGTACATAGTGCCTCTACAAACAGGAGTTCCGCAATAACAAGTGTCATCGCGGTTTGTTTCCTCATTAACCGGCGGATCTAATAAATAGCAGACTGTTAATTCCTCGTCTTTAAAAATTCTTCGAAGCGCAAAAAACAATACATGACCATGGTAAGAAAAAAAAGCGCAATTAGGAGCACAACTATGATTAATTAAGTTAATTCCTATTTCATTCTTATCAGTAAAAATGGTTATTTTGTCATTATAAAACATAGAATAAAAACCCCATTTTTCCTCATATTCATTCTCTTTCTCGACAGGAATAATGACGCCTAAATAATCACCGATGACTGTGCCGGGTTCAATGTCTTCTTTAATGTAGATACCCCTGCCCTTTTTTTCAGAATCCCTTACTTCCCAAAATTTCGAAGAAATTAAAAACATAATATTAGGACTTACGCGCTTGAGCCACGAAGCCCATCCGCCAGCTGGCGGATTTAGGGCTTATCCTGTCTCATGCGTAAGTCCTAATGTGTCTGAACCTTGGATAG
>CAYICO010000082.1:0-2814 GCA_964361935.1 uncultured Candidatus Saccharibacteria bacterium | reverse complement strand
TTTAAAAGGATTGTATAATGGCTTGTTAATTTCTTGGCAGATGGCTATAAGCGTTATTTTGGGTCTTTATCAACTGTTTCTATCTCCACAAAATGTGGTTGGTCCCGTTGGTATATTTAGCATTGCAGTTGATACTGGCAAGGTCGGACTTGTCTATATTTTACAACTCTTAGGATTAATTTCTATTAATTTAGCAGTTTTGAATATCTTGCCTATACCGGCGCTCGATGGGGGAAGATTATTATTTATAATAATTGAAAAACTGCGAGGTAGGCCCTTTTCCTCTAAAGTAGAAACAAGAACTAATGCTATAGGGTTTGCGCTTTTAATAACTCTTATTGTTTTAGTGACTTTTAAGGATATAAGAGGTCTATTATAATAAGCACATGCTTCAGTCCCAGCTTTTTTCTAAAACTTCCAGAGAAAATCCCAAAGACGCTATAAGCGCTAATGCTCAATTGTTGGAGCGCGGAGGATTTGTTTATAAAAATTCCGCAGGCGTGTACTCTTTTTTGCCGTTAGGGTGGAGAGTTTTGCAAAAGGTTGCGGCTATTATAAGGGAAGAAATGAATGCTTTGGGAGCTCAAGAAGTCTTAATGCCATCTTTAGTAGAAAAGAAATACTTAGACGCTACTGGTCGTTGGAATGTTGATGTTGGATTTAAAGTTTATGATAATGAAGCCCTTCGACGGGCTCAGGGCGAGCACGAACCAAAATTCGTGCTCGGTTGGACTCATGAAGAAGTTATTACGGAAATGGTTTCTCATTTTATTAATTCTCCCAAAGATTTGCCTTTTGCCGCTTATCAAATTCAAAACAAGTTTCGCAATGAAGCCAGAGCCAAATCTGGACTTTTGAGGGGTAGGGAATTCATGATGAAAGATTTATATAGCTTTCATGCGACTCAAGAAGATTTTGAAAACTATTATCAACAAGTCAAAGGAGCTTATGAAAAAGTTTTTAAACGTTTAGGGTTGGATGCTTTATGTGTTATGGCTAGTGGTGGTGATTTTACTGGTGCTTATTCTCACGAGTTTCAAGTCGTTGCTTCTATTGGGGAAGATGTTATCGCTATCTGTTCTGGTTGCGGTTTGGCGATTAATCAGGAGATTAGCAAGTCAGCTGACAAGGATCTCTGCAGTAAGTGCGGAGGAAGAGTGGAGGTCAAAAATGCTATTGAAGTTGGGAATATTTTCCCGTTGGGACAAAAATATTCGTCATTATTTGGTTTAAGAACTGATGTGATAATGGGCTCTTATGGAATAGGCTTGGGAAGAGTAATGGGAACTATTGTTGAGATTCATCATGATGGCAAGGGAATAATTTGGCCAGAATCCGTTGCGCCTTTTAAAGTTCATTTAATTGAGATTGGCGATGTTTCTGCAAAAGAAATTTATAAACGTTTACAAGAAGACAAAATAGAAGTAATATATGACGAAAGACAAGTTTCTGCTGGAGAAAAATTTGCAGATGCGGATTTAATTGGCACTCCTTGGCGTTGGGTAGTAAGCGAGAAAACGCGCGGCATGATTGAAGTGAAGGAAAGAAAATCAGATAAGGTAGAGCTTGTCAGTTACGAAGATGCGTTTAAATTACTTCGCTAAAGACATAGGCATTGACTTAGGAACAGCTAACACTCTTATTTATCTAGCGGGAAGGGGAATTGTGGTAAATGAACCATCTATTGCCGCTATTAATAATAAAACCGGTCAGGTTTTGGCTATTGGAAATGAAGCTAAAAAAATGCTGGGTCGCACGCCTAATCATATAAATGTGATCAGGCCCCTTATTAATGGTGTTATATCGGACTTTGATATGACTCAAGAAGTTTTGAGAAATTTTTTGAGAAGAGTAAAAACTGGTCCGCTATTTTTTAATTATCAAAGAGCCGTTGTTGGTATTCCCAGCAATCTCACGGAAGTAGAAAGAAAATCAGTTGAAGATGCAGTGGTGGGGGCGGGTGTTAATAAAGCATATCTTATTGAAGAGCCGTTAGCCGCTGCGATCGGCGCTCGTTTGCCCATTCATGATCCAACGGCAAATATGATCGTAGATATTGGTGGGGGTACGACAGAGATCGCCATAATTTCTATGGGAGGTACGGTGACAGCGAAGAGTTTAAAGATAGCTGGTGATAAGTTTAGCGATGACATTATAAGATTTATTCGTGATGAATTTCGATTAGTGATCGGAGAGCCAACGGCAGAAGATTTAAAAATGAATATCGGTTCGGTTGTCCAACTGGATGAAAAATTAGAAATGACCGTTCGCGGTCGTGATTTGACTGTCGGATTGCCGAGAGAGGTGACTGTTAAAGATTTTCAAGTAAGAGCCGCTATTATTCGTTCCATAAAAACCATAGTAGAAGCGGTAAGAGAAGTAATTGAGGTGGCGCCTCCAGAATTAACTGGAGATATTTTAAAGCGTGGAATATTTCTTTGCGGTGGCAGTAGTTTATTGCGCGGTCTTGATCAACTAATTTCCAAAGAACTATCAATTCAAACTACTCTAGTTGATGATCCTTTGACTTGTGTGGCGCGTGGTACGGGAGTTGTTGTAGAAAATTTTAGGCAATATTCCGCAATCCTTAACTATCCGATGATACCGAGGGATATTAAGGTTTAGTTTCTTTCTCAACCACCCCACCACCCCTCATCAATAGACATCCTCGTTCAGAATAAATCGGAATGATTTTATTCCTCCGTTGCGCGGAAAAATAGAACTCGCCCTCCATCCGCTATGCTATAGCATAGCGCCCCTTCGGAACTCAAACAGCTATTTTTCCTAAACTACGTCAAAAATCATTCACGATTT
>CAYICO010000081.1:0-2845 GCA_964361935.1 uncultured Candidatus Saccharibacteria bacterium | reverse complement strand
GCTTAAAAAATTTGGTCTTGACCCACCGACATTATTGGCATTACTTTGTTAGTTTTGTTGCAAGCTATCTATTATTCTTAAACTTTTTCCTTATTGATAAATCTGGTTGGTTTTGGTTAAAGTGGCTGATTGTTGTTGTTTTAATATTTCTCCTTTTTAGGGATCTGTTGCGTCCATTGGTTTTGGCTTCGATGGCGTCGCTTATATTAGGTGAATTATTATGGGTTGTTTCTTGGCTCCCTATAGGCTTTTTAAGCTCTACTAATTTGGCCATGCTTTCTCTGTTTTTTGCAGTAGATATTTTAGCCAATCAAAGATTTTCATGGAAAAACATGGGTCTCTTTTTAATATTGGCTCTAATCATACTTATTAGCTCATATTGGAAAATTTGGTAACAATTTCTTTATTTCATTTTTAACCTTATCAACGGTTTTTTTGTCTCCTTCCAGATCAGCTATTTCAATTTTTTGTTTGAGTAATTCAACGCGCGTTGGCGCTAAGGTCAAATTTTTATTTACCAGTTCTTTTGATTTTTCTAGAAACTTCTTATTACCGGTTATTTTATAAGCTTCTATTAACACATTAATAAAAATATAAGCGTTTTTTATGCCAACATATCCCTTTTCATCTCTTTCAAACCAACTCATATTAAATTGGGTGATATTTTCCACATCGCTTTTTCTTTCTTTATTAATTATTTTTTTCTCTTGAAAATATGCGAACAAATTGTCTGTAAAAGTAAATAATTGCTGATCCAGCTCGGATTGTCCTATGGGGGAGTAGAAACTTAATGACTCTTTATATTGCTCATAAACTTCTTGAGGTGTTTTTTGGGCTATAAGCAGGGCTTTAATTGTCAGTTTGTTTTTCTTGTAAGGAAGGTAAATTGTAAAATAAATCGAACTTGCAGTTACAAGAACCAACAAGAATGTAACCACCCACCTTAAAGGTTCTTTAATCTTGTTATCGTTGATATTTATGGGTATTGACTGAAAATTGGAAGAGTAATTTGTAAAAAAACCCAAAAACAGAAACAAACATATGTATATAGGTAGTACTTCAAACATTGTTATGCCATTGACTAGATATATGATTGGCATGCCAAAAAGAACCGGCCAGAACCAATAATCGCTTCTCTCTCTAATCCGAAACAGGTGACGATAAAATATGAAAAATATAAGAAGATAAGCAAGTAATAGTAAAACTCCCCCACCAGTCAAATACTCTAAAAATGCATTATGGGCTCTGTCAAACCACGGCTCCACTAATGAGTGATTGGGATTATAATATTTATCAAATGCGTAAGAGAAGTTTTCAGGTCCCCATCCCAAAAGTGGTTTTTCTATAAATCCTGACAAAGCCGAACCCCAAGTCCACAAGCGAGGTCTTATTGCGTCAAAGATATTACCGTCTTTTATATTAAAGGCAATTGCTATTGAGGTTGCGGATATTATTGTAATTATTGAAACCGTTGCGATGTAGCACAAGAATAGTGTTTTTTTAGACAATCTCGATTTGTGTTTTTTATGAAGTTCTAAAGCTAGCAGCGCTATTACAACAATTAATCCTATCGCCAAAGCGAAAAAAGTGCTTCTGTTTTTTGCTATAAACAGCATTAAAATTTGAAAAATGCCCATAAACATCCATAAAAATTTTAATGAACCCCACCTTTCTTTATATACGAGCCAACCCAAGAAAAATAAACTAAAAATTATATTAATGGCGAGATAAGAAGCATTTCCCAAGGTTCCAGAAGGCTGTCCTCCACTGATAATAAAACTGTTTTTAATTCCTAAGAACTGGGCCAGCCCATATAGAGAAACTAGAAAACTCACGACAGTTTGAAATCTAATTAGCATTAGCCACTCACCCAGAGACTCAAAGGCAACAGTTATCAGAAAGAAAAATAAAAAATAATGAATCATTTGCCAGCCGCCTTCCGCTCTTTCAAAATTTGACCAAAAAGCTGCTTGAGAATTTACTGCTGTTAATGACGTCAAAACAAAAACAGAAGCAAAAATAAAAACAGCTATAACAATGGGATGCTTGACCTTCGCCTTTATTTTTGTCCAGTAGCCATTTTGCCATAAAAATAAAATAGCAAAACTTAACAGGGCTAGCTCAACCGCTATTCTAAAAAAAAAGACCTTTCCCGTAATAAACGGAAAAAATAGATACTTATTTACTAGAAGCGGAGAGGCAAGAGATAGATATAGAAAGAACTTGAAAAGTTTAGTCATCTAAGTCAATAAAGGATTGACATTATTATCCTTAGTTTTTAAGATGAAAGCAACTTTTAATGAAATACCCAAAAACAAAAGAATTAATTTATAGTTTGATGAGATCAGTGATTGCGGTTAGAAACGAAGAGTTAAAAAATAAAATTAATTATTGGTCAATGCAGCTTTTTGAAGATTTAATTTTAGAAAATTTTGAAAAATCTTTAAAAACCACAAAACTTCTTTCAGAGCTTTTAAAATTTGGAAAGATGATTTATGAGGTAGAATCTATTAATTCCGATATTCTTATTAGAGAGCTGGAAAGTCTTGAATCGGCAATTCGGCAATATTATGGTTTTGCCGCATTGCCGGATATAAAAGATATGCTTTCTCATGATAGTTTGTCCAATGCGAATGATAATAATGACGCTGATGGGGTTTCTGAAAATGATTCCGATGTTAGTGGTGGCTTAAATACTGTAATTAGACAGTCTTCTATCTTGGAGAAAATCAGGTATTTTGCTAACAACGGCTGCCAAATGAAAGATTTGATGTTAGCTTTCCCAGAAGTCAGTGAGAGAACTATTCGCTACGATCTGCAAAAGCTTGTTAATCAGGGCTTTGTA
>CAYICO010000080.1:0-2887 GCA_964361935.1 uncultured Candidatus Saccharibacteria bacterium | reverse complement strand
ATATCTTAAAGGATGGCAGTATGGATTTGCCAGATGAAACTCTGGCAAGGTTGGATGTTGTTGGCGGGTCTATACACTCTTATTTTAATCTCTCTAGAGAGGAGCAAACCAAGAGAATGCAAAGGGCAATGAAAAATCCTCATGTAGACATTATTTTCCATCCCACGGGGAGGTTAATCAACAAGCGTCCCGCTTATGATCTTGATATTGACGCTATTATAAAAACTGCCAAGGAAACTGGAACTATTCTGGAGATTGATGCTTTTCCTGATCGTTTAGATTTAAAAGACGATTATATAAAAAAATGCGTTCAAGAAGGGGTTAAATTATCTATTGATTCTGATAGCCATTCCACCTCTCACTTTTCTGTGCTAGAATATGGCATTGCTCAAGCAAGGCGTGGTTGGGCAGAAAAGAAAGATATTATCAATGCCTGGCCGTTAGAAGAGATGTTGAGCATGCTGAAGCATGGAAAATAAAAACTATACTAAAGTAATATCAGCAGGAATTATTATTGTTAGACAAACCAAAGAAGGACCTCGGTTTTTGTTGCTTTACAGGACTAGGGGAGTTTGGGATTTTCCTCGTGGAAGAATGGAGGCGGATGAAAAAAGTTGGCAAACTGCTTTTAGAGAAGTGAGCGAGGAAACGGGATTGAAAAGATCTGATTTAGATATTCAACAAAACTTTAAAGTTTATGAAAAGTTTCCTTATTCTCGGGGGAAGGAAAGGATTTTTAAAATTGTAATTTTTTATTTAGCAAAAACTGAAAAGTCAGAAGTTAAAATATCTGCCGAGCATGAGGGCTATGGTTGGTTTTCCTATAATGAAGCTAGAAGAATGTTGTCTCGTTATAAGGCGAGAGTTGCCATCCTTAAAAAGGCCCTTTTCTATATTAAGGGAATAAATCCAACGGATGCGGAAAAGACTACTTCGTTTGCGCAACAATCTTCTTAAAGACTAGGGGCTGATTTTCAGCTATATCAGCCAATATTTTTCTATCCAGTTTAATATTTTTATTCTTTAATTGAGTGATAAATTTACTGTAAGACAAACCCTCTTCTCTAACAGCGGCATTAATTTTAACCTGCCACAAAGATCTGAAGTTCCTCTTTTTTTCTTTTCGGCCACGAAATGCGTGTGACCAAGCATGAAGCAGGGCCTCTTTAGCGGCTCTTTCTTTAGATTTTCTGCTCCAGCGAAAGCCTTTAGTATACTTTAATATTTTCTTTCTTTTTTTGGTCGCTATTACACCTCTTTTAACTCTGGTCATATATTTTTAGTTTTTTGATGTTATATATGGTAGAAAAATCTTTTTATTTATTTTGTCGAGCTCTTTCCAAGTCCTTTTTATTTGTATCTGTTTTCCAGATTTTTTGGCACGAAAATGATCCTGCGCCATCTTACGCCTCATAAACTTACCAGTTTTAGTAATTTTGATTCTTTTTATCACCGATTTTTTTGCCATATTTTTATAAATTTATTGATAAATTTATCTAAAAATATGAGTCTCGCCGAAGCTTCTTAGCGAAGGCGGACCATATTCCTTGATAATTTACTGTCTTAAAATTTGCACCTGCATTCCTCTTCCCATAAATTTTATAGGAGATATAACTTTGTAATCTTTTATCATGTTCTTCAGAAAACCTTCTAATTTCACTTTGGCCCAGTCTTTGTTGGCTTTTTCTCTGCCGCGAAGCACCAAGATTATATTGACCGGTCTGCCTTCGTTTAAAAACTTGTTTACTTGGTTAGCTCTCGTCTGCAGATCGTTTAATGCTGATCTGCCGCTTATCTGAACTTGTTTAAGCTCAAGATTTTTCTGTCCCGCTTTTTGCTTTTTCAACTTCTTTTCTTGCTGATAACGGTACTTATCAAAACTCATTATGCGAGCAACTGGCGGTTTGGCCGTTGGCGCTATTTCAATTAAATCCAGTCCGCTTTCTTTAGCCTTTGCCATGGCCTCTTCACGGCTCATGAGCCCAAGGCTCTGGCCTTGTTCGCCAATTATCATAAGCTGTTCAGCGGTGATTTGATTGTTTATTTTTGGGTTTTGCAAGAAAGTTTACGGTAAGAATATATCATAAGTTGCAAAAAGTCAAAATGCCAGGAAAATCCTGGCATATTTGTTAACAACTTATAAATATTAGCTGGAGAGTGACAGATTTTACCAAGTCCTCTAACTTTTTTGGAACTTTTGCTGATTTGTCCTCTGACCACATATAAAACTTTCGCTCCTCCAGAGAATTCCTTTTTATTTTCTCTTCATAAGACAACTTTGTTTCAAAAACCTCTTCATAAGTTTGTTGATTTGTTTTGCATGCTATCACAAAAGTTTTTGAGTGTTTAAATTCCATTACGGTAACAACCTTCAGTTTCCCATTAAATAAATGCTCCACCTCGCCTTTTGCTTTTTGCCATGAAGTTCCTTCAGTTAACCAAATTAAAAAGTCGACGGACTCCTGCTTTGGCATTTGTCCACTCCTTAGATCAAAGTGCGAAAAACTGCTTTAGTTTAATACAAAAACCATGTAAGTCAAATGTGGAAGTGCAGGGAATCGAACCCTGGTCCGAAAAATTTACGCCAAACTTTCTACAAGTTTATCCAAGTTAATTTAAATTTTTTAGCTCAAAACTTGGCAAAAACTAAAAAATTTTACTGACTAATTTTCATTTTGAAACGTCAGATTTTCAAAATAAAGTCTAATGTATTACACCAACTATGGCCATATTAGACATAAGCCGTTGATGCCGCATTAAGCGTATGCTAATGCAGGTTGACGATTAAATGTGTTAGCAGTTAATCTTGCGCAATTTTTAGAAGATTTGCGACTTCACTTGCTTATCTGGTTTCAATGTTCCGTCGAAGCCTTGACCACTCCCGTTT
>CAYICO010000079.1:0-2915 GCA_964361935.1 uncultured Candidatus Saccharibacteria bacterium | reverse complement strand
TATCCTTTCGTTCATTATTTTCTATATGAGGCTTCACGGCCTCCTCGAGGAGGTGCGGTGGGAGGGGTTTATGTTTTAGACAACCACCCCCTTCTTATATAAAACATCCGCCACATCTCTCTGAACGAATGTGCGGAGACGAGAATAAAAATAAACGAGCGAGTAGCTAATTTATCCGGGCACCCGCTTTACGGCAGGGTGGTAAATTAGCGTATATGAGCGAGTTCCCGCCAGCAGGCGGGTAGGTCATTTTTCGAGTCGGAGCACTCAGCGAAGAGGGATGTGGCGGATGTTGAATTTGCGTTGTGTTGATTTACATTTCGATATTTAAGTTTTACATTTGAAACATGCCAGAATTGCCTGAAGTTCAAACTATCGTTGATGGTCTGAATAAAAAAGTTTTAGGACGAAAAATAATAAGCGCTTGGTACGATTGGAAGAAGTTAAAAGCTGTTGATGGCGCTGTTGATTTTTCTATTAAAAACGTAGCAAGAAAAGGCAAAAACATTCTTTTTTATTTAAGCGACAATAAAATATTATTAGTGCACCAAAAAATGACTGGCCATGTTTTAGTGGGTAAATGGGAAATAAATGGTAAGAAAGTTACGCCAATAGAACCACTTTCTTTAAAAGAAAAAGTTAATGGATATATCCATTTCATTTTGACTTTAGATAATGGTCAGATGGTCGCGCTTTCTGACTTAAGAAAATTTGCTAAAGTCCTTTTTGGATCAACGCAAGAAATAGAAAATTTGGCAGAGCTTAAAAAGCTGGGCCCTGATGCGCTCGATTCTAAGTTGAAGCTTGAGGACTTTATAAAAAACATTCAAAACAAAAACAAAACGATTTACCAGGTATTAATGGACCAAACAGTTGTTGCCGGTATTGGTAATATATACTCTAGCGATATTTTATGGGAAGCAAAAGTTTTTCCATTTTAGTCTGCAAAAATACTAAGCAGAGTAGAAGTAAAAAGAATATATTTAGCAATGAAAAAAGTTCTTAAAAAAGCCCTTGAGCTAAGAGGAACTTCTGTAAGTGATTATCGTGATGTTGATGGCAAGTCGGGTTTTTATGGAGATAAGCGGCTTATTTATAAAAGGGAAAAAGAACCTTGTAAAAGATGTAAGACTAAAATAATTCGTTCTAAAAAAGGAGGGAGATCTGCTTATTATTGTCCTAAGTGCCAGGTCTTATGATTATTTTTCTCTACGGCTCGGAGTCTTATTTTAGATTTCACAAGCAAAAAGAAATTGTAAAACAATATCAATTAAAACATTCTCATTTAAGCGTTGATAGGTTTGACTTGAGCGAAGATGATGAAGGGATGTGTTTTAAAGATTTTGTGTCTGCGGTTTCTCTTTTCGACTCTTTTAAATTGGCGGTAGTTAATAGCCCCTTGCAGTCAGAATTAAAAGAGCTCTTCAAAAAAAATTTAACAAGCAAGGAACTAATTTTACTTTTGATTTCTGAAAGCAAACCTAATAAGGAATTTGATTTTCTTCTAAAAAAACCAGTTATTTTTCAAGAATTTAGTCCTTTAGAAGGAAAGGAGTGGCAAGAGTTTGTTGACTTAGAAATTAAAAAAAGAGATTTGAAATTACGGCCAGAAATTTTATCGAGCATTATAAACGAGTATGCGGGTAACTGTTGGGGTTTAGTCACGGAACTAGAGAAACTAGCTTTGTGCAATTTTCTCGCCCCTTTGGGACGAGGCTCGCCCAATTTTATTGGGCGGCAATTAAAGTACGATTTTTTTAGCATGATAAATAAGTTATCTCGAGGTAATTTTGTAAATAAAGTGCCGATTTTGGAAACTCTAATGAATGACGAGGACCCAGCTAAAATATTTAATGTTTTGGCATTTGCGGCAAGTCCGGAAAATAAAAAAATATTGGCTGACTACGATATAGCTATAAAATCTGGAAAACTGGACTACGAAACAGCCTTAACTGATTTTGCTATTAGGTGAGAAAGACGAGATTTAAGACGGGAAGCCTTGTTTTTTCTTATAAGATTAACTTTGGCGGCTTTATCTATACTTTTGTAGACTAAAGATAAATCTTCCGGCTTTAAGCCCTTTTTGAATTTCTTAATAACATCCTTTAGAATTTTTTTGCGCTTTTCGTTAATAATCCTTGTTTTTTTATTTTGCCTTAACGCCTTCTTGGCGGAGCTTGTAATTGGCATGGGGTTATATTAATTGATTATTAACTATTTGGCAAGTATTATAGAAGCAAATGATTTATTCTCTTTCGGGCCAGTTACTATCGAAAAAAGAGAATTTTATAGTGGTGAATGCCGGTGGGGTGGGGTACAAGGTTTTCATTACCAATAAAACAGGCAAAAACCTACCTGCTATCGGAGATAGCGTTAATTTATATTCCTATCTACACGTAAAAGAGGACGCTTTGGATTTGTACGGTTTTTTAAATGAACCAGACCTAAATTTATTTGAAAAATTAATTCAAGTAAACGGAGTTGGACCAAAGACAGCTCTAGGCGTAATGTCTATAGCTTCTTCGGATAATCTAATTGCCGCTATTAATGAAGGGAAAATAGATTTACTTACTAGGGCTTCGGGAATCGGCAAGAAGACCGGGGAAAGAATTATTCTTGAGTTGAAAGGGAAGCTAGCTGCCCTACACTCTGCTGACACTGTAAAGTTAATGGAATCAGATTTGGATTTAGAAGAAGCTTTAGTGAGTTTGGGATACTCAAAACAGCAAGCCCAACGCAGTATTGGTCAAGTTGATAATAAAATTAAAGGACTAGAGGCAAGACTTATGGCCGCGCTGAAGATTATTAAAAAATCATGAATTGTAGCCCCAACTCATTATCTTCAGGAACCAGCCTTGATGGGGGTCCTGTCTGGTATTTGTCTCGAAAGTACGTGGTTGATTTTCTCCAGCGAG
>CAYICO010000078.1:0-2958 GCA_964361935.1 uncultured Candidatus Saccharibacteria bacterium | reverse complement strand
CACTCTTTCCCTACACGACGCTCTTCCGATCTATCTCCTCCGTGACAGGGAGGCATGTTAACCAGGCTACACCACGACCGCAATTAGTCTTAATATATATAAAAAACAAAAAGCTAACAAGGTTAGCTCTTTTTAACGAGTTTGATTTGGCGCACTATCTCTGCGACTTGAAAATGATTACCAATGAGAACTCCGCGTTCTAGCGTGATTGTGCCATTAACGTCGTTATTGTGATCAAGGTCTTCTAATGCTTCGAGCATCCACACTTCGGCTGTTTTGTCGCTAGCTGCTTGGAAAACCACCGCCAGTTTTACTGATGCAGACCTCATTTGACAAGGATTATTGTTTTCAGAAAAAATTTCCAGCAAATCTTCTTCGTCGCATACAAGATGACCGCAGACTCGATATGTTTCCACGAAACAATCTCCTGTTGAAGAAAATCAAAAAGCTAGTGTTTAGTGTACCAGTTTGTTGTGCTTGCTACAAGATCCTTAAATTTTTCACCCCTTTCGGCATAGTTGTTAAACATATCAAAACTTGCTGAAGCGGGGGAGAAGAGAACAATGGCCTCGGCTTTACTAAAAGCGATTTTCACGGCTTCTTCGAGATTTTTAGCTGTCTCGCATGGGCACTTTTTAGTATCAATAGTTTTTAATATCTTGTCTTTATTTTCTCCGAAAAGAACAACATTTTTTACCGTTGAATTTTTAATTGCCAAACCAAGAGAATCATAATTAAATCCTTTATCTTTACCACCAACGATTAAAACTATCGGATTGTCAAAAGATTTAATTGCAGCGATAGTGGCAACCGGATTGGTTCCAGCAGAATCATTATAGAAAGAGATACCGTTGATTGTTTTTACAAACTCCAATCTATGTTCCAAGCCCTTAAAATTTTTGATAGTTTTATTAATTACGGCCTGCGAGCACTTGCAATATCTAGCCACCGCGGTCGCCATTTCAAAATTTTTCTTTAAATTATTATTTTTTGGCGAAACGGGTTTTTTTATTGCCGGACTTGCAGATGCGATTTTAGTTGAAATGGGATTATTTTTGAAGTAAAAAATTACATCAGATTTTTTTTGATATCTGCCGATATTAGATTTTGCATTGTAATATTCCCTAATATTTTTATGAGCATCTAAATGGTCTGGAAACATGTCTACCACCACGGCAATATCTGGAGAGGTAGCCATGTCTTGCAATTGAAAGCTGGACAATTCTAAAACCACAAAATCGGCCTTCTTAGATTCTTTTAAATAATCAATCATGGGTTTGCCCATATTACCGCTAAGGACAGTTTTAAATCCAGAATTTTTTAGCATTTGGTAAATTAGGGTGCTTGTTGTGCCCTTTCCCTTTGTTCCTGTAATACCAATAATTTTTGGCTTGTCCTGAGCCGGGTCGAAGGAACCAAAAAACAGCTTGGTCATGCTTGATATTTTTGATTCATCTTTTACTTTCTCGCGTATCAATAAATAAGGAATGCCAGGTGAGCGAAAAACAAGATCAAAATTGTCTAAATTTTCTAAATAATCTTTACCCACAACCCCTTTAGTATTTTTAGGAAACAAAATATTTGGATTTTTATCCAAAATCCAAATGTCCCACCCCTTGTTTTTCTTGATGTATTTATAAAGGGCTTGGCCTTCCCGACCAAAACCTAAAATAGCTATTTTCATACCCAGTTGCTACAACTTTGATTGATTCTTTTGCGTAGGTTACTTGTAAATCCAGTGTACATCTTTTTGTCTTTTAAGCTCTCTAAAACATAGACATAGAAGAGCATCGTCAAAGTTGTAGCACTGGGCATATGTGGCTGGGGTGAGGATCGAACTCACGACCCGACGCTTATGAAACGTCTGCTCTACCACTGAGCTACCCAGCCGCTCTCATTGATTAACACTAATCATAGTTTAAGTCAAAATCTTTTTCAACCCCGCACCTTTCCTCAATCTTGTAAACAGATAGTCTTGAAAGACAATTGAGAAAAGGTGCGGGGTCAATCATAAAGCCGTCCTTCTAGGACGGCATTAAAACTCAACTCAAGTCATCTTCAAATAGTGGAAATCCATTATCGTCTTCTGCCTGCTCAGCGAAGAATAAATAGTAATTTTTTTCTTTTTCGGGCATTCCTACAAAAACTCCGAGATTAACTTCTTTTACCTCTATATCGCCTTCTACCAACATTTCGTCGGGAAGCCAATCACAATCAGAAGATACCCCTAAAAATACGCATTTACGAAATTTCTTTTGAAACTGTTTATAGTTCGTATCAAGTAAGGGGGCTAGCCCCATCATTTTTCTTACTAATAAACAGTCGACAACTCTCGACTCTAAAAATCTGTAATTACCACCAACGATAAAAGAGGTGAAGCAGTTCTCCTCTCTCCATCAATCCGGATCCATTTCCCAAGGACGCATGTAACGGCTCTCTTACGGTTTGTATAGAACTATGCCCTTTCTACCACAAGGGATTGTATTTTTCAAATAATTTTTTAAAATTAACATAAAGTCAGGGGCCAGAGTAGTAATTAATTGTGCATATTCAATTCTAGTAGTTTATAAAAAAAGGCTCTCATGAGCCTTAAATTTTTCTTTGCAAACTATGATAACATTCCTTTACTCCTTTAAGAGAATAGGGGAGCACGCTCTCTGACTCGCTGTATTTTATTTTAATCTTATATTTTTGTCAAAGTTGAAACCGATGCAAGTTCTACTAACATTGTTGCGGGGGTGGGACTGAGTTGGCGCTAATTGGTGGTGGGCTTGAGGTATATTTCTAAGTTTTCCACAGTAATTTGACTTTTATAGTTAGACCATGCTAGCATGGAAACATAAAAGGCTTAGGCCTCCGAGACGCCCCTGCAAGGGGCGTCGTCTTTTATAAAAGAGCTTTAAGCTTATTTTTTATTAAATCAAACTCTGATTCAGAAATTGTTCCCATTTTACGAAC
>CAYICO010000077.1:2190-2963 GCA_964361935.1 uncultured Candidatus Saccharibacteria bacterium | reverse complement strand
CTTGGCTCAATTAGCTAAGGAAACAGTAAAATCTGGCGAAACTAAAATTATTCCGGAAAATTTTGAGAAAGGTTATTTTGATTGGTTGGACAATATAAGAGATTGGTGTGTTTCAAGACAACTATGGTGGGGACATCGGTTGCCCGTCTGGTTTCATGAGAATAAGTGTGTTCCTGTGTTTGGCAAAGAGAATGAAGTTGGCCAGTGTCTCGCAATAAAAGTTTCAATTACAGAACCAAAATGTGAACACTGTAACGCAAAATATACTCAATCAGAGGATGTTTTGGATACATGGTTTTCTTCCGCGCTGTGGCCTTTTGCTACTTTAGGATGGCCGGAAATGACTGATGACTTGAAAGATTTTTACCCAACAGACTTCGTTACTTCTGCAAGAGAAATATTAAATCTTTGGATAGCAAGGATGATATTTTCTGGAAAGGAATTTATGGGAAAAGCTCCTTTCAAAACAGCCTTAATTCACGGGACGATTTTAACAAAAGATGGCAAAAGAATGTCTAAGTCTCTTGGTACGGGGATCGATCCGTTATTATTGGTAGAGAAATACGGCGCAGATGCTACTAGGTTTGGCGTTATTTGGCAGTCAATGGGTACGCAGGATATTCGTTGGGATGAATCGGCCGTTTTGGCAGGGAAAAAGTTTGCTAATAAAATATGGAATGCGGCGCGATTTGTCCCGGGGCGAATAGCGCCGCCCTTCCCAAGCGTTAGCGAAGGAGCATTCGGATGGACACGGGAAATCGATCTCGACCCCG
>CAYICO010000077.1:0-2180 GCA_964361935.1 uncultured Candidatus Saccharibacteria bacterium | reverse complement strand
GGGGGTTTTGGGTGTCTAAAACTTTTTAATATAAAATTTGTTTGGGGGCTTTTTTGGGCGTGTCATTCCCGCGCCCTGCCCTTCCGAAGCTTTAGCGAAGGAGGGCTGCCTCAAGATCCAATTATTAAAGAATTAGAGTTAGCAAAGAACGCGGTGGAGAAATACTTAGAAAATTATGAGTTCGGACAAGCTCTTCATGAAGTTTATGATTTTTTTTGGCATAAATTTTGCGATGTTTATCTGGAGGAATCGAAGAAGAAAACTAGCGAAGAAACAAATCAAGTTTTATCTTATGTCTTAGTAGAATCGTTAAAGATCCTCCACCCCTTCATGCACTTTATTACTGAAGAAATTTATCAACAACTTACAAAGAGTAAAAAACTGCTAGAATTAAGCTAGCATGTCAACCTCGACGTTCATCCTTTTGCTTATAGGTTTTATACCAAGCCTTGTTTGGCTTTTGTTTTTTTTACAAGAAGATTCAAATCACCCCGAGCCTAAAGGTTTGATATTGTCTACCTTTATTTGGGGGGGCGTGATAACTTTTTATGTTTTTCCATTGCAATTAGTTGCAAAAAGTCTGATGGACTTTTTAAATATGGGAGAATTCAGCTTTGTTACCTTGACAACTTTAGCGGGCATAGAAGAGATAATGAAGTTCCTTATAGTTTACGTCTGGATAAGCAAAAGAAAAGATTTTGATGAACCAATTGACGCAATGATTTATATGATTATTGCCGCCTTGGGTTTTGCTACAGTAGAAAATGTTGCCACTGCCATAAGAGCTTCTAATAGCTTTGAGTTATTAACTCTTAGATTTATAGGCGCTAATCTTCTGCATAGCTTGGCGTCTGGTTTTGTTGGTTATTGCTGGGCAAAAGCGATACTTAAAAAGAGTAGCTTAAAGAGATATTTAGCAGTTGGATTAGTTTTGGCCACTCTCGTTCACGGAATGTTTAATTACTTCATGATTATCTGGGGACCGGGAATCAGGATTGCTAGTTTCTTGATTTTTATAGCGTTTTTAGTGTTAAATGACTTTGAGTTGTTAAAAACACGGAAGGTCAGGCCCGCACTTTAAAAAATTAAGATGAAAAGGAGGTTGCGGTGGCCAATAGTTTCGGTAGGATTGGCTGGATTTTTGATAGCGGCGGTTTTCGAGGTGCCTATTCTGTAGGCGTTGCATCAGTATTATGGCACGAATTTCGTCCCGATTATATAGGTGGCGTATCGGTTGGCGCTCTAATTGCGGCCGGGTTAGCTGAATCTCTTAATCCTCAAAAAATGGAAGATATCTGGAAAAATCATGTAGAAAAAGGAGGACAGCAAACAATAATCAATCTTTTTGGGGTTGCGGTGCGGTATCTTCGTAATAGTAATGCTCTTTTTGATAATCGAGGTATTTACAATCTTATTAACACTCTTGATATGAAGAAATTAGCGAGCTCTCCCATTGATTTGGAAATAATTGCTACTAATGAAAGACGAGGAAATGCGCAAGAACGTTTTTCTAATAGAAAGCTGACAAAGGATAATTACGAGGATTATAAAAAAGCTATTTGCGCCTCCGCTTCTATGATGGGCTCTTTCCCCCCTATTGCTATTGGCAAGGGACTTTATTCAGATGGCTTAAATTGTGATGTTGAGGCCGCCCTAAATAATGGTTGTGAAACCATTTTTGTATTTTCAAATAATCATATTTGGCTAACTGCTCCAATACCGCCAGAACAAATGGACTTTCAAAGAAGAATGCGAAGAGGATTTCATATTGAGTGGTCAAGATGGATGTTGGCGTATTTAGAAAATTTATTGAGAAAATATGACGATCTTATGCTTTGGTCCCATCAAGACTTGCCTCTTCCTATTGCGAATCTCGCCTCTCGATTAGGGAGATCGTCTGTCGGTAAAAGAAAAATCATTTTTATCAGTCCCATTAAGTACATTTTAACTTTATCAACTCTGTCATTTAAGTTTGGAGACATTACGGAAGCTAATAATCAAGGAAAGTATGTTGCTGGCAGATTGCTGAAACAACTTTAAATCCTTCGCTCTCCGGCGAAGGATTTTAATTTAAAACTTCAATTTCTAGAGTTTTGACGCCGAATTTTTTAGCGGCTGCCAAGGTAGAAAACCAAACATCTATGCGTTTTGGGTTGGCGTTGGTGTAACGACGATGCATT
>CAYICO010000076.1:0-2982 GCA_964361935.1 uncultured Candidatus Saccharibacteria bacterium | reverse complement strand
AACGCATAGATATGAGGATAATACAGTAATAATGGCTATCTTGTCACTATTGACAACAGTATTACTATGTGATACAATTAACACAGTTCAATGATTAATTTAATTTTCCAAAATAAAATAATTCCTCCAACAAGAATTAAAGCTGGAAATCCATCAAAATAAGATATTTATTAAAACTTTTGCCTCGGGAGTGGATTTTCTTGGTTGGATAAGTTTTCCTGATCATAGAATTCCGCGGACTTCTACGAAAAGGAGGATGTTTAGGAGAATTAAAGAAAAAAATAAACTAAAAACGACTGTTTCCTATCTAGGGCTTTTGAGGCATGGAAATACTTTTAATCTCCGCCGGCAACTGTAAAGATTTCTCCGGTGATGAAATCGCCGGCTTCGGAGGCGAGAAAAAGCGCCATTTGCGCAACATCAATCGGTTTGCCCGCGCGTTTTAATAGCACCAACTCCATTCTTTTTAAAAAATCTTTTTCACTATAATTTTTTATTTTTGTCCGCATTGGCGTATCAATCAACCCGGGCCGAATGGCGTTTACTAATATATTATATTTCGCCCCTTCTTTGGCCAGGGTTCGAGTGACAGATTCAAGAGCGGCCTTAGAGGCAATATAGTGCAAACTTTTTCCACTGCCGCCATATTTAACATTCACGGAACTTATATTAATTATTCTACCGCCGCCTTGATCTTTCAAGTAATTAAATACATCTCGTGAAAGTATAAAGGGAGCTTTTACATTTAGATCAAAAGTATTTTGCCAGAATTTTTCGTCAAGAGACCTGAAGTCAATATGATTATAGCTCCCCGCATTGTTGATTAAAACATCTATTCCCCCCAATTTTTTGATAAATGATTTTGCTAAATTCATCACTTCTTTCGATTTTAACAAGTTAGCTTTAAAAATTTCAGATGACGTTTTCTCCCTCGTTTTTTTTAATAAATTTAACGCTTTTTTATGATTTTTAACATAATGTAATCCTAAATGCGCTCCGTAGTCGGCAAAAAGCTCTGCAAGCGCAGACCCTATGCCGCCCGTGGCGCCCGTTATTAGAATTCTTTTTCCTTTTATTGACTCAAACATTTATTTAACCCTTTTTAGAAATCCATTCTGGCAATGAGAGGAGTGGAGTTTGTTGAATGTTTTATCAATCCGAAATTTTTTATTTTTTTTCAAGAATTCTTTGATGGCCTCCATGGGACCGTTGTTGATAAACGAGTCGGGAGCGATTCCGGCTTTAGCCAGATCGGAAGCGATAGTGTCAAAAACCACCAAATAACCGCCCCGGTGAACGAACCGCTGGTAAAGCTCCAATTCTTTAAGTACATGCTGTTTGGAGTGAGTGGAATCCAAACAAACAATCGTTTTCGCGCCCTTGGGAATTTTTTTGCTTACTTTGGCGACTGTCTTGTCGTCAATGGAGCTTCCTTCAATCATCGTTATTCTTTTAGCCAGCGGATGGGCTTCAATCACTTCGCGGTTGTGTTTTCTAATCTCAATGTCCACGCCGACCACTTTTCCCTTGCTTAATAATTCCAGCAGAGAGGCCTCAAAAATCATACCGCCGCCGTGAGCGATGCCTAATTCAATAATGATGTCCGGCCGCACCCGGAAAATCAGTTCCTGTAAAAGAATGACATCTTCCACGGTTTGAATGATGGGCACTCCCAACCATTCAATTTCGTAGGACATCTTGTTTTTTGAACAAATTTTTGCCCACTCCAATCCCCCTTTTTCCAACTCCTCAATATTTTTATCCTTCTTTTTTAGGACATATTTCTGGAGCGAGGGGATATTTTTGTAGTTTGCCATATGGGTGTCATATTATGGCATTAATAAAGATTTTGCAACTTAATTGGCGCGCGCCGAGAAGCGCCCGGGCATGGTTCTAATCTATTGAGGTTTTTCACCTCAATAGATTAGAGAGCGAGCGGCTGGTCGAGAGAATAAAGTCCTTCGGCGCAAAATAACTTTACAATTACCAAATTTCTGGTATTATTCATGAACTAATCAATATGGGCAAAAAACAGAGAATTTTAATCACCGGCATAACCGGCTTCGTTGGGTCTCACATGGCCGATTTGTTGATCGGCAAGAAAGACATACAACTTTTCGGCACTAAGAGATGGAATTTATCCCGCCTGCGAAATATTCGTCATTTGCTTGACGATTCGCGCCTGACATTGATTGATTGCGATATTACCGATTCGATTTCGACGCGCCATCTCATTGAAACGGTGAAGCCCGATAAAATTTTTCATTTTGCCGCCGAAAGTTTTGTCAGTCCCTCGTGGCTTCATCCTAATCATTATATGGATGTCAACTACAAAGGAACTGTTAATCTTATGGATGCTTGCCGTGTGGTTGGCATCAATCCGCGCATTCTTATCGCCAGCTCTCCCGAAGAGCATGGCGACATCAAACCGGAAGAACTGCCGATTACAGAATCAACCGTGTTGCGTCCGGTCAATCCTTACGCGGTGACGAAGTTGGCTCAAGATTTAATCGGCTATGTTTATCATCGTTCTTACGGAATGAACATTATCCGCACCCGCGCCTTCAACCACGAAGGTCCTCGTCGAGATAATGTTTTCGGCCTTTCTTGGTATGCCTATCAAATTGCCCGCATTGAAGCCGGCAAGCAAAAGCCAATTTTAGAAACCGGACATACCGCCGACAAAAGAAATTTCACCCACATTAGAGATATGGTTGAGGCCTACTACTTAGCAATGGAGAAATGCATTCCGGGCGAGCTGTACTTAATCGGCTCCGACGAAGAAAGCCATATTTGCACATTCAAAGAAGCGCTTGATCGTATGATAAAAATGTCCACTGTAAAAAACATAAAAACTAAAATTAACCAAAAATATGTTCGGCCAACCACCCTGCCGTTCTTGATTGGCGACACGACAAAATTCCGCAAATTAACCGGCTGGAAGCCAAAAATTAAATTGGAAGATATCTTTTCCGATGTGCT
>CAYICO010000075.1:0-3010 GCA_964361935.1 uncultured Candidatus Saccharibacteria bacterium | reverse complement strand
AGCCGCCATAATAGCCGCATCTCCAGAACAATTTTTCAGTCCCGCTAAATAACTAGGTTGCGGAGAACCAAAATTACGACTCATTAACAAAGCTTTTACTCTTGGGTCCTCTGCGCAAAGATGGCGATAAACTTTTTCAGAATCATCGGTGGAACAATTATCAATATAAATGATTTCCAATTCGTAATTTAAATCTTTAAAAATATTAAGAAGACGGAGATATAATGGAAATATATTTTTTTCCTCGTTATAACAAGCAATAATCACTGAAACTTTTTTCATACTAAAAGTTTTTTATACCAATCAATAGTTCTAGCCAAACCATCTTCTAATGAGAACTTCGGCTTCCAATTTAAAACTTTTCTCGCCTTTTCTGCGGATAAATACTGATGCGGAATTTCATTTTTAACTTCATTTAAAATTTTGGGCTTTAATTTACTGTCCATTATTTTAATAATTAATTTTGCTAAATTTATCACAGACATTTGAATTTCGTTGCTAAAGTTAAAAGCATGGCCGTGAATTTTCTCGTCCTCCATTCTTTCTGCCAACATTAAGTATGCTAAGGCGGCATCTTCAACATAAAAATAATCTCTTACATATTTTCCATTACTGCGAATAATAGGAGGGCTGTTATTAATTATGGATTGGATTGTACCGGGGATAATCCGATTAAAATTTAAATCGCCGCCTCCAAATAAATTACCGCAACGAGTAACGGCAACGGGCAGTTGATAAGTTTCGTAATAACAACGAGCAATTAAGTCAACGGCGCTTTTAGACACATCATAAGGATAACGACCCTGAAGAGAAGCGTCTTCGCTATAAGGCAATTTCTTGTGAATGCCATAGGCCTTATCAGAAGAAGCCACCACAACCCGCTTCACTAAAGAAGAACGACGGCACGCCTCAAACACATTCCAACTGCCACGAATGTTAGATTCAAAAGTAGATAATGGATTACGATTAGCAATAGAAACTATCGTTTGCGCGGCCACATGGAAAACTGTATCAATTTCATATTCGCCTAAAATACGCTCTAGAAGATATAAATCGGATAAATCGCCACGAACCACAACGGCTTTGTCCATGTAACCGCTAGCAATAAAATTAGAATGAGGAACACTGTCTCTGACAAGACAAATAACATTAGCGCCGCCTTCTATCAGGTATTTAGTAAGCCAAGAACCCAATAGGCCCGTTGCTCCAGTGATAAAAACATTGCGCTTTTTCCAAAAGGATGCCATATAATTTACCCAACCAAAATATAATAAAAAATCCCCCGACACAAGGGGGACTAAGTAATAAGAGGATGCATTTTATCCAATGAATTCCCAAACTGGACTTTAGGAATTAACCTTTGACTTTCAAAGATATTAACATCACAAACCAGAGGACCATCGCTAGCAAAAGCCGTCCTAATCATTTCTTCAAGTTCAAAGTGATCCGTAATACCAAGAACACCAACGCCGTAAGCCTGAGCCACTTTCAGAAAATTAGGACAGCTATAACCAGTTTCTTTGGTAACAGCGCAATGGTTTCCACCAAAAACTTCATCTTGAAAATTAACAATAATTGCGTAACTGCGACTATTCAACAAGAAAATCTTTAAGGGCAATTTATAATGAGCAATAGTTTGCAGTTCCTGAATATTAACTTGCATTCCTCCATCACCAATAATACATATGACGGGTCTTCCACCTAAAGCAATTGAAGCTCCGACAGCCGCCGCCATTGAATAACCCATGGGAGAATTACCCATTGCTGAAAACACATATTGATCGGCCTTAGGTTCAAATCCCTGCATCGTCCAAGTTAAGTTGCCACCGCAATCAGTGACAATAACAGCATCGTTTGGCGCTACTTTTGATAGAACCTTCATAAAGACATAAGGATTCACATAACCTCTTTCCTTATAATACTCGGGACTGCATATCGGATACTCATCTTTCCACTTTTTAGTGGTTTCAACCCATTGAGGAATGTGGACATCGTCAAAAGATTTATCTTTATAGTCAGCTTGCCAATGACTAAAAAAGTTCCTCATATCCGCATTGATTGATAAATCAATATTCATACCTCGTCCTTTGTGTAATTCATGATAGTCAACATCAATGACAACTTTTTTAGCCTTAGGAGCAAAGATAGAACGGTTGCCGCCGGTTTGACGGGTGTCCAATCTAGATCCCAAAACAATTAAAAGATCGCTGTCTTGTATGGCAAAATTAGCCGCTCTATGGCCATAAACACCAAACGGACCAATATAAAGCGAGTGATCGTGAGGAATAATACCAAAACCGCTCCAAGAAGTAACAACTGGAAATTTTACTTGCTCAATAAATCTACGAGCTTCTTTTACTTGGTCAGCAATACGCACGCCTCCGCCCATAATTATCAGTGGTCGGCACGCCTTATTCATAAGCTCCGTCATTACAGGAATTTTTTCGTCTACTTCTTTGCAATGCTCTGCCGACACAATCGAGGAGTCACGCTTCCATAAGGAATAGCTTGCTAATTTCTGTGGATTGATTTCTGCCTTTTGCACATCCATAGGAATATCTAGCCAAACTGGCCCTGGTCTGCCCTCAAAAGCGCAATAAAAAGCCAAGTCTAATTTCTGCCGAATATCTTGAGCGTCCACAACCGCAGAAGCGTATTTAGTAATGCCGCGAACCATACTGATAATGTCTGTTTCTTGAAAACCAACTTGGCGCACTCTTTCACAATGAGGAGAACTGGTGGATTCCCAAGTATTCACCTGACCAGAAATATTAAGAACCGGAATAGAGTCAAACCAAGCGCAACAAGTGCCAGTAATTAAATTAGTGGCACCCGGACCACTTGTAACCATTGTCACGCCAATATTTTTCGTGACACGCGCGTAAGCTTCCGCCGCCATAGCGGCGGCTTGTTCGTGCTGAAAACAAATAAATTCAATCTCGCCCTTACGACGACTAATGGCATCTACCATAAAAGCGCAAGCGCCGCCAACAATACCAAACACGTGACG
>CAYICO010000074.1:0-3075 GCA_964361935.1 uncultured Candidatus Saccharibacteria bacterium | reverse complement strand
GGTTGACCAGCCTCCCCCCTTCCTTTAACATCGGCCACAATCGCCTTAAATTTAGCCTCTTCGTTTTGTAGATGGCCTTCACCAGCGGCGTTTAGGACTACGGTTTTTTTGTGGGGTAGGGGTAGAGTGGAGGGGCTAGTTACGATGATAAGAGGATTTTCTTAAGACGAATTTTTCGTCTAATTTTTTTATAGAATCAACTATGCCGGTATAAGATAACTCTTGATACGAAGCCATCGTTGCTCCAAAAAATCCTTGACGACGAAATTCTTCCGCCTTTTGCTGAACTTTCAACCTAGTAGCATCCCATGCCACATTTCCGAACATATCAACATATTCTTCAGAGAATTTTCCATTAACATCCACGGAAAATGCTAAACAAGAAACTAGCGGTAAACAAAATGGGCCAGTAACGGCAGTATTGATGGCAACCGGCATTATAGGCATAACGTGCGAACCGCGAGCATCGCCTGTCACATAATGTCCTAGCATCCATGGCTCAACACATTCTTCTGGCGCAGGAAAAATACCTTGAGTTCTGACAAGCGCTATTGGGTCATCTTTACCAGTATATTTGCCAGCAATATTGTGAAGACGAGTTGCAGAAACAGACACCACTTGCTCTCCCGGCCTAAAACGAGAATGAATCGCTTCAATCGCATAACGATCCATGTCCCTTAAAAGAACTGCCGCCTCCCAAATCTGTTCCGGAACATTTAAAGTAATAATCCTATCTTCTTCCCGTGACTTATGGTCCATATCAATAATCGTTAACGTAAACCCTTGGTGCAGTTTTGGACTCAATAAAAGTCCACCATTATGCATGGGGTCACAGAAAACTTGGTACAACGGCAAGTTGTAAGCACCGGGACCGCATTTGTCAGCTGCAAAAACTAAAAATGTTTCTGCCGGACGATCTTTGCTTTCTCTGTCTCTGACAAAATCGATTTCCGCCACGGCTGGCCCCGCACCTCTTACATTTCCAGAAGGAGCATCAACTAATAAGTCCTGCCCAGCCCCATAACATCCTTGATTATCAGCAATAGCCGTCGCTAATTTAAAAATATCCCAAGAAAATTTGTGGACATGCGGCGCGCCAATCCCCCATTCGTGACTCATTATCAGACAAATATCATCACCAGTGTATTTAACCGTGCCATCAACAAGCAACCCAGTTTCTTTTGCTTTTAGCAATAGTTCACTTGCCTTACTAATCATCCTTTCCGACGGCTTGGTATGACCGCCAATACTACCAACATCTGCTTTAATGACAGAGAGAGTTATGTTTTTCATGATATTTTATTTTATACTCGCAATAATATTGAATGTCTAGAGCTCGGTTCATCATTACGCATCATTGAAAATTTTCATAGGTTGTGTTATTTAAGTATTAAATATGAAAGAGTACACATGGTGCGAGACAATTAAAAAAGTAATGCCTTCAGTCGTAACGATAATTATCTCTAAAAGCTTAGAATCCCTTGAAAAGGAGATTCCTCAAGAATTAATACCATTACTCTCTCCCGATTCCGAAAAATTAAATATTCCGCCGGAAGCCGTTGATTCTCACGGCATGGTAAAGATAGGAAGTGGCTCTGGCTTTGTCGTTGACCCAAAAGGAATTATTTTGACAAACAAGCATGTGGTAGCTGATAAAAACGCGGAATATACAGTTATAACTAATGACGGGAAAAAGTTTAAAACAGAAATTTTGGCGCGAGACCCAGTGGATGATGTGGCGATTGTAAAGATTGTTGCCAGAGACTTACCTGTTTTAGAGATCGGCGATTCTTCTGCTTTAGATTTGGGACAACCAGTTTTAGCAATAGGAAATGCGCTTGGTCTTTTTAAGAATACGGTTTCTTCTGGAATTATTTCTGGACTAGCCCGCTCTATTCAAGCCGCTGTTGATCCTAAATCCCCCGTTCAAGAGATGAGAGGTTTGATACAAACCGATGCCGCTATTAATCCCGGTAATTCTGGAGGTCCGTTAGTTACGACTGAAGGAAAGGTAGTGGGAATAAATACCGCAGTAGTGTTTGGCGCTCAAAACTTAAGCTTTGCGATTCCTGTTAATACCGCTAAAAGGGATTTAGATGATTTAAAAAATCATGGCCGCATTAAAAGACCCTTGCTTGGATTACGCTACATTACAGTAGATGAAAACTTAAAAGATAAGATGAAGTTACCTGTCGGCTATGGAGCCATCATCTTGGGACAGGGACCGTTACATGGCGGAATCATTCCCAACAGCCCAGCCGAGAAAGCGGGCCTTAAAGTTAAAGATATAATTTTAGAAATCAATAACGAAAAAATCACCCCCGAAAAGACCATTCAAGATTTTCTTGAAGACCTTGCCGTGGGAGATGTGTTAAGGGCAAAAGTCTTGCGCGGCAGAAAAGAATTTGAAGTGAAGATTACTTTGGTGGAGAGGAAGTAGCAGAAAAAGGGAATTCTGTCTGACATTTATAAGGTTATTCAATTGAGGTTGACAAAGGTAATAAATAGTGTAATAATAGAGCCAGTTTTTTGACACTGCAACCCCCATGCCACAGGAAACCCTGCATGAGCTACTGGCAATGTCTTAAGAAGAACTTGAAAAATCCGAAAAAGCATTGCGGATTATTGCTTGGGATATTTTTAGGAAATATCATTTTATCCGATTTTCAAATCTCGCAACATACCATTCGTTATAATGTTATTTGTTCTATCCTGACTTATGTCATATTTTTCCTTGTTAAATCTGCATTTGATTATTACAAGACGAAAAAATCTACCCCGCTATCAAAGAAAATTACACTCAAAAGGAGTGAAATTAAGAGCAGGGACTGAAGAAAACAATCATCATTCGCTCGCTGATTAAGTTCAGCGAGCGGTTTTTTTATCAAAAGCCCCCACTAAGTGGGGGCGAGAAGCTTGCGCTCCAAAAATCGGGTAAATGCCGCGAACTCTTTTCTGCAAGCATTTACCATGCGCTTTGTTGGCTTGTTCTCAGACTTCTGGAAGCATCGTTGACAATTGTTAACAACGACAAATCCGTACCCGAAGTCCTTGAATCCCAACATGATCTGGTAA
>CAYICO010000073.1:0-3085 GCA_964361935.1 uncultured Candidatus Saccharibacteria bacterium | reverse complement strand
ATGGGCACATGAAACCATTAGTAAGCATAGGTTTGGTAGTTCGAAACGGCGATAAGTATTTACGGGAAGCTATAAATTCACTACTTAATCAAACATACCAAAATTTTGAGTTTATAATTTCTGATAATGCTTCTACTGATGATACTCAAAAAATCTGTGAGGAATATGCCACAAAAGACAACCGCATAAGATATATCCGCCAAAAAGAAAATATCGGCAGTTTAGGCAATTACGATTTCGTGAGAAAAGAAACACGAGGCGATTATTTTATGTACGCCAGTAATGATGATTTATGGCATCCCCGATTTATAGAAAAATGTCTCGCCAAGTTCGGGGATTATCCCGACGCGATTATCGCATTCCCCAATTTTTGCACCTTTGACGATTCGGGACGAATAATGAAATACGAGCCACGAAAATATTTTCCTTTCTCAAAAAATTTATATGGGCGCCTAAAAGAGTATATTCTCTCGAGAAGCCAGTACGGGAAGAGCACTATGATCTATGGCTTATGGAAAAAAAGTTCCCCCGCCGACCAAATAATGATGAACCAATGCAAAGGCGATCTGATTTATATGTTCCAAACTTTGATAGCCGGATATTTCGCGCCCGTTGACGAAACGCTTTTCTTCAAAAGACTACCCGTTCAATACGGAGAAAATAACAAGAGGCCTTCGCTCCACCACCTCACCTCTCTGCCGACCAACCACAAATATGAAACAGTAGATGACTGGATAAAGACAATGAGAAAAGGAAATCGGATCAAAGAATTTTTAAACAGCCGACTCCAATCAGCAAAGTACTTCCATTTATACAACAAAAATATTTTCCGATCTTCGGCGCTGACTGTAGGCGAAAAATTAAAACTCTCCTGGTGGAATTTTTACATGTATTTGAAATCTTTCTGGTACGGATACTTATAGTATTTTTACTGAGCCACAATTTAAAATTCAGAAATTACTTGAAAAATAATATCTTCTGATCGGGTCTTGGGAATAAAACCAATTCGATCCAAATCTTTAGAAGGGCTTATTTTGCTTGGTATGGCAATTTCATCAAATTGCGCTCCATCTAAAATTTTGTACTCAAGCCCGCATTTCTGAAACAAATGAATAATTTGAGATTTAGTAGTTGGAGCCGAACTAAAAATATCGTAAGAACCATTTGGAGCATTACAGTTAACCAGATGCCCAATAAAACTAATAAGATCTTGAGGCCCAATATAGTCTCTAATAAAATTTGATTTGGTGGTCCGAAATATTTGTTTATTTAACAAACAATTAATCAATTCGGAAAGAAAAAATCCTCCATCAAGACTGATAAAACGACTAAAATAACCGAAAATGCGAATATCGGCAATTTTGTAATTAGACAAAGAGCGGTGTTTAGCTTCCATAATCGCTTTTGAGAGAAGGTAAAAATCTTTAGCATCAAGTTGATCTTCTTTTACGCTTAAAAGATTTTTGTATTTGTTTAAATCATCATAGTTTAATCCATAAATTGCGCCGGTGCTTAAAAAAATATATATTGCCTTCGAATTTTTTTCTAAATATTTTAAAACCATATCGTCATACATTTGAGAAGATTCTAAAATTTCTTTCCCAAGTTCTTTGATTATTCTAGGATCCCCCGGACCCACAACATTAATAATCAAGTCATATGAACCATTTAAAAAATTCTGATAAGAAAGCAATTTCATTCCATCTGCTGAAATTTTTATTTCTTCCAGAAAAGACTTAATTGATTCGGGTTTTCTTCCGAAAAGATACAAGGAATATTTTCCGGCCCACTCACAAATAAGACTTTTTCCAATTTGACTCGTAGCGCCAAGAATGGCAATTTTTTTAACTTGATTCATAAATATTATTATATGTTTTTAAAATCTCCTTTGCTCGGTTTAACCAAGTATGATTTGCCAAAATATGCTCTCTTTGCTTTTCTACCATCGCCCCGCGCTCTTTTTCCAAAGGAAGCCATTTGGCGATTTGCTCGTTCATTTCTTTTAAATTGCCGTATAAAGGAAAAAAATCTTTAGGGAAAAGCACTGATAAATCTTCCCGATAATCAACAATTTGGAACGCGCCGGCGAGAGCTATCTCAAAAGTGCGAGATGAGATAGAAGATGCGTGGCCCGTTGAATGGAAATTAATTAATATTCTGCTTTGGTTATAAATCTTGTTTACTTCAGCAATACTGGGCTGATTATGTAAAAATCTTCCCAAGTCAGGAAAATAACGGCCCCAATACTTCCAACCGCTGCCAAACAGCCCGACGCGCAAATTTTTAGAAATAGAATTTACCAGATTGGCGCGGATTAATCCATCGGGGCTTTGCTCCGGCGCGGAAGCAACCATTGTCACATCATAAATTTTGTCTTGGTTGGGAATTGGATAAAAGTCGGCTGGATTCACGCCCAGCGGCAAATGGCGGACTTTTTTGGGGAAAAATATTTCAATATACTTCGCCCAATCCCGATCAATACAAAAAACCTCATCAACATACTTAAAATTCAACAACTCATCCCTAGATCCCGGACCATGAGGCGGACCAATCTCGTAATAAAAGATGGGCCTGCCAAAAGTTCTTGCTTTTTTTATAGATTCAGCGGGAATTTCGGGAGAATCTTCAATAAAAATTAAGTCGGGTTTAAATTCAGCTAAGGACCCAAGCCATCTTCGGCCCACTAAACGGAAAAAATAATTTTCCGCCTTGTAGGGTTGTTTCACCAATCTCGAAACCACAGCCATCATCTTCTTTTCAATTTTAGATCCGCGCTTTTCAAAAAATAACGTTTCGTGGCCAAGCTCACGAAAGGCCTTTAATAAGTTAAGCGCGGTGCCGGCATGCCAGCTTGTCCCCGTTAAATGAATTTTCATTATTGTTTTTGGCAAATTGCCAGCAATACTGTGTAATCTATGTTGGGTTTATAAATGTCTATTTTTGTAATTGGCGTAAAAGTTGATCTTTTTAATGAGTTATACACATTTGCCGGAAAAATTATGTTGGCCATTCCAAGTATAAACTTGCGAGGCAAAATCTTTACAAAGGCGCGGGCCACTCTTTTCCATAACGGCATAGCAACTAA
>CAYICO010000072.1:0-3100 GCA_964361935.1 uncultured Candidatus Saccharibacteria bacterium | reverse complement strand
AATTGCTGGAGAGGTTTTAACTCAAGCAAAAAAAGCCAGACTAGAGATAATGCAGACTATGGAAAAAGCGCTTGCGGCGCCTCGCAAAGAAATTTCTAAATACGCTCCAGTTATTTTGACTTTAACTATTAACCCTTCTAAAATTGGCGAAGTGATAGGTCCGGGAGGAAAAGTAATTAATGGCATTATCGCCCAGACTGGCGCTACTGCCATTGATATTGAACAAGAAGGAAAAGTTTATGTGGTTGGTTCAACCAGAGCAATAGCAGAATCGGCCATGAGACAGGTAGAAGCCATCGTTCATGAATATCAAGTCGGCGACATCGTGGAAGGAACGGTGATAAAAATAATGGACTTCGGAGCAATCGTTGAGTTTGGTCCGGGAAAGGATGGTATGATCCATGTTTCTGAATTAAAAGATGGTTACGTAAAGAGAGTGGAGGATGTAGTGAAAATGGGAGACTTTGTTCGCGCAAAAGTTATTCGCGTTGAAGAAGATAGAATTGGCCTTTCTTTGAAAGGATTAAAATAGTTTTTTTATTTGAGAGCTTTGCTAATGACAAGTTGTTTTGGTGGCAATTTTTCTCGCTTTCACACTATCGCTATGCTATAGCATAGCACCTATCTAATAGGTTTCATATAAATTGTTCCGTATTTAGTGGGACGGGGAATACCTTCTGGTTTTTTTGGACTTATTTTTTTATCGGAACTATAATTTTTTCGTTTACGATCTTTTTTGCCTCTTTCAAAATAGCTTTTATAATTATTCTCTTTTATAGCTTTATGGATACCGCTTACAGTTTGTGGAGAAAGCCATAACTCTTGGCCAATTTGTCGATAGCTTTTGCCTGATTGAATAAGTTTCAGGGCGGCTGTTCTCATTATTAAATCATGTTTTTCGTGGGGCGTGGTGATAAATTTAAAAATCCATCGTGATTCTAAAATTTTTTGCCAGCAAGCGTCTTCCCAATCCCCTCTGGATTTAAAAGAGCTAATTTCTGGAATTGCTATATTTTCTATATTTTTATTCATATTATTAGCACCACTCTATCACACCGCTATGCTATAGCATAGCGGTGTGGAATAAAAACAAAATTAATATTTGTCTATGTAGACTTGATATGTTTTTTTGACCGTGTTAAACTGTCGCAACTTTGTAGTGGTTCTTTGTAATTCTAAAAGGAGAAGAAGATGGTTGATGAAAACGATTGCATGCAAAAAGTAATTGATTGGCTAAAAAAACAGCCGTTTGGCAAAGAGCTTTCTTGGGCTTCGCATCATTTGAGCGCTGAAGAGCCATGGGCTACCGAGTGGGTTGATGTAAACGTTCCAGAAATGGACGGGGATGTTAGTTTAAATTGGATTTGGACAATTGAATATCCAGAAAAAGCCGATCCAGATGATGATGGCGATATTCCGACTGTTTTTGATTTGGATGTTTATCGAGATACCTATCGTGAAAATAATATTGCCGTGCCAAAAGGACAGCAGTTAAATACATTGCAAATGTTGCTCTTAAATGAAATTTGGTCAAAGGGAAAAGTAGTTGAAATGGTTGGTGGATGGAGTGGCAATGCGATTCAAGCGGCAATCCAGAAATGGATTGCTGAAAAAGTCGGACGCTCGGATATCAAATTAAAATGGGATCCACACTTTGATTCCGAACGCATTTTGGAAGCCAAGTCATCTCTCCACGATTTTATTTATAGAAATTAATTTAAAAGCCGCTCACAGGAGCGGCTTTGTTTTTAACTCTGAAATCTTTCTCGAATTTTTAAATACGACATAAGAGCCTCTTCGTCTGGGAACCAACCATTGGCCCAGTTATGAACTAAGCTATACTCTCCTTTATTTGGAGCACCGATAATAAAAGTGGTTTTTCCTAGTGCTACTGCATAGGCCCAATCGGCAGTTGCATCAACGCCGCAAGGAAGAATCAATACTAGAATTTTACAACAAACAACCATACGGCGATTTTCATTTACTGCTTCAACAGCTTCTGGATTATTGATGTAGTCCCAATAATTGTGTTTTTCTGGATCGAATTTTTCTGGAAATCTTTCTGGCGGCATTGGCACGCACTTTCGAGAACCGGGATCAGTAAAATCATAAACTCCGTAATCCAATCCTCTTAATTTATAAGCAAGCTTTCTAACTCGATCTCTTTGTTTCCAAGATGAGGCGATGAAAATCATCGATAGTTTTGATAACTTTGTCGAAATTCTTCGGTCGGGTAAATGAGCCAAGAATCTTCACCAGTTTCGAAATAAATACAGCTTTCATTGATCAGTAAAGCTACATAAGCAAGATAGTTTGATAAATAGTCAATTTTCTCTTTTCCGGCGAAAGAAACCTTGTATTCTCTATGCTCTCCGTAAAGCTCTTCCCCTTTATCGTCTTTCCAATAGCCAAATATATTACCAGCCGATACGGTGTATCCGTTGTAGTCCTTCATTAAGCACTTATGAACCATTTCCTCAACGGTTTCTCCAGTTTGCGGATTTCTTGTCTTTAGTTTTAAGGATGGCAACAAAAATGTCGCCATTCTCCCTAAAGATTCTTTTTTATGAAAGATGTCCATGATTATCGCGCCTCTATTTCAATTTCAATGAACTTCTGAAGGGGAAAGTAACATATCAACATCTTCATTTCAATTGTTTATGTTAAAATGAATACTATGGATCAAAATAACCCACAGGGAACGCCATTAGTTCCTCCTCCAGTACAAACTCCAGAAGTAAAACTAAGAACTATGGAGTCAGATATTAAATCCGTAGAAACTACGGGTGGCTCTGCTCCGGTGCCGGAATTTATGCCGTCTCCATTGTTAAAGTCGGAGACCAAACCAGAAACTGCGGTGGAAGAAACCGCATCGGCTAGCGGCGTCTTGAAAAAGCTTTTCTTGTGGCTATTTATATTATTGGTAGCTGGGGTAGTGGTTGGTGTTGGTTATGTCTATGTTTGGCCATTGTTATCGGACTTGGGGATAATGTCTAATGCTCCATCCCAACAACCAAGCGGAGGGTCCCCCGTTATATCTGTTTTAAACCCCACTCACACATCTCATTTCGGTTTTTCTAATGATTCCCTAACTAAAGCA
>CAYICO010000071.1:678-3136 GCA_964361935.1 uncultured Candidatus Saccharibacteria bacterium | reverse complement strand
AATTTACGGCCCACACCCCCATCCACCAGTATTCCCCAACACGCCGCCCTACGGAGTGATTTGATAATCCCTCGTTTTAAGTAAATTTATAAATACCTTTAGGACCCAATCCTTCTATTTGGCTAAGCTCTGATAAATCAACAGAAATTTCTTTTTTTAAATGCTCGTAATATTTTAGACTGCCAGTTTTTAATAACTCTTCAATTTTTTCGGCAATAGAGACGCCAACACCGGGAATTTTTTCTATCAACTCCCTACCTCCTTTTTTATAAGTATCTGCCAACCCTTCTTCAAGAGAATCAATTATATCCGCCGCTTTCTCATAAGCCTTAACCTTAAAGACAGATTCTCCCTGCATCTCTAAATATTCACCAACCTCCCGCAGAATTCTCCCTACTTCTCTGTTGTCCATAAAAAACTACTTATTAACACTTTTTGGGGTATGATCTCCAACCATAAATTCTCTTTTTCGAGAACCATGATTAGGGAGAGCAATTTCAGGCACCAAGAAAACAACAATTGCCGCCAGCAAACTCAAGACGGCTGCTACAAAAAATAACACGGAAAAACCAAACCATTCTACCAAAACACCACTTAATAAACCCATAACACCAGCAGTGATTCCGGTAACAGTGCTATCTAAAGAAAATTCAAAAGACTGATGCTCTTTGTCCAAATGATGAGAAAAAAGACTATACCACGCAGGAATATATAGAGAAAAGGCGAGCGCTTGAATAAGCTTCATCAAATACAATTGCCATATTTGAGTAGAAAGAGCCAAACTAAAGGCCGCCAAGCTAGATAAAGACAAACCCAAAATAAAGATCAAATAGTCATCTTTTTCCCCCTTAATTCTATCCAAAACGTAAGCCACTGGCATTTGCGCCACTGACTTGGCAAACCAATAAATGGCGGCGGCAAAGCCCACGGTAACAATAGTGGCTCCCTGAATTCTATCAATAATAAAAATAGAGAAAACGGGATCGATGAGACTCCATCCGCTTATCAAAATCAAATCGGCCCAAATAAGCTTCTGTACGACTTTATTAATTTTAACACTAGGAAGATGCCAAAGCATGATCTACTATGATTCTAACATCTTTACTCTTTTCCATTAAATGTGAGAATAATGCGTCTGGAGAAACATTAACGCCGTCTTTTAATAAATCCTTTACCAAATCTAGTAAATCTTTTTTTGAAGTTTTGGCGCCTAAGGTCATGTTTAACATTTCTTTAACTTCCTTTTTAACCATTTTATAGGCGCTTTTTTTAAGCAATAGAGAATCTTTGACCTCATCATATCCTAAAGATTTTTCTGCCACCCATAAATAAAAGTTGCCGCCAAATAAAGCGGTCCGATCCAAAGAGTATTCCAAAATGGACCAAGCAGAAGTTGATTCTTTTTTAAAGTACCTTAGTCTGTCTAATAAAAATACGGCTATTAAAACGCCAATCATTTTCATCCATGACACCTCTGAAAAAACCCACATTGAAGCCACTGCGATTAATAATCCATAAAAAAGATAAGCAACCAAGCGAATCAAAAATCTTTCCCAAACATTCATAGACAGTTTTAGATAATTGAGATCTCCCTCTTTTTTTGAAAAAAGATTCAGATGCAAAAAAGAAGAGATGCGATAAAGAACCCTATAAAATACATAAATAAAAACAAGGCGCATAAGTAATATAATTAACTTTTTAACTGGTTGCGTGTCAAAAATATAGACAATAAAGGAAGAACCATCATTTGCACTACTGGCAACAGCCCAACATTAAGTAGCGGCAAAAGTGGCATAAAATCAGCATAAGCCCAGCGATGATTTAAGATTACCGCATTATATTCTATGCCAATAGCCCACAACGCTCCCAAAACTAAAAGTATGGCTATTCTTTTATTATTTAGTTTCCTTCCCCAATAAATATTTCTCACGAGTATCCCTACTACAAAATACAAACAAAAAACTATAAGCGCGTCTTTAAAAGAGGCTATCCAGTGAATTTCTACAAACTTGGAGTAATTAGACAAATCTCCCATCCCTTCAAACTTATAAAAAGACATTTGGGAAATCTCCCAAAAAAAATTAAACAAAAAGGAGACCAGTAAAAGATGTGCCGTGAAACGGAAGGCCATTAACCAAATTATATCTATTTATCCTCTACTTTGCCATTTTTTACTTGCTTCAAAACTAAACGCAACCCAACTACGTCTCCGTTTAAGTCAAAGGAATATTTTCCTAACAAACCATCGTATTCTGACAAGTTGTACAAATAATCACGAATTTTCACGGAGTCATAACCAACCTTTTCAACGGCTTGTACCAAAATATTCACAACATCATAAGAGGCGGCCATATAAAATTCTGAACCAGTAGTATTGCCAAATGTCTTTTTATAATCTTCCAAAAATGCTTTTACCCTTACATTGTCATAGTCAAGATTTGGCAGGTCAGTAAAAACA
>CAYICO010000071.1:0-668 GCA_964361935.1 uncultured Candidatus Saccharibacteria bacterium | reverse complement strand
CAAAAATTTTTGTCCACTAGGAATCATGTGAGCAAATATTGGCAACTTTATTTTCGCATCTCTTATAGCCTTAACTAAAAGCCCTCCAGAGTTTTCTGTTTGAGGGTTTATTGCAATGGCTTCGGCTTTAGAATTTTTTATCTTCGAGACGATTGGTCGGAAATCTTTTTCATCCGGAGGAAATACTTCGTCAACGGATACCTGCGCATTATATTCCGATATCTTCTCCAAAAATGAGCGTCTCAATGCTTGAGCATGTTCGGTGCTCTCAGAAATAATAGCGACGTCTTTATATTGATTTCCCAAATTCTCTCCCAAAACATAACCTCCATACGAATCAGATGGAATATTTCTAAAAACAAAACTTCCAGCACCAGTAAGATCAGGGCTTGAAGCAGACGGCGAGAAAAGAATAACTTTATTTTTTTCAGCTATTTCAGACATAGCCAGAGTTTCGCCGCTGCAAACACCGCCAATAATAATTTTCGCCTTGTCTGTGCCAATAAGCTTCATAATCAAACCTTTAGCAGTATCGCTATCGCACTTACTATCCTCATAGAGGATGTCTATGAGCTTCCCCTGTGTCCTTAAATCTTTAATGGCTAAGTCAATGGAATTTTTAACAGAAATGCCATAAGAGGTGGAATCGCCGCTTAAGGGACCAACAA
>CAYICO010000070.1:0-3175 GCA_964361935.1 uncultured Candidatus Saccharibacteria bacterium | reverse complement strand
CTCTATAATTCTTATGTCTAAAATAGGCAAGAAACCTGTAGCAATATTGGATGGCGTGGAAGTCCAGATGAAGGACGGTCTTTTGTCATTTAAGGGCAAGGAAGGAACGCTAGAGTTAAAATTACTTCCTTACTTAAAATGCGAAATCAAGGACAAGGAAGTCATATTTTCTATTGGTGATAAACATAAACAGTCTGTGGCTAATTGGGGAACAATGGCGTCTTTGACGAAAGGTGCTATTCAAGGAGTTAAAGAAGGATACACAAAAAAATTGCAAGTTGATGGTGTTGGTTACAAAGCTAGTATAGAGGGCAAGAATTTAGTTTTAAATGTTGGTTTTAGTCATCCAGTGAAGTTTGAATGTCCGGCTGATGTGAAAATTTCTGTAGAAAAAAACATTATTAAGGTTTTTGGAGTGAACAAAGGTTTGGTTGGAGAAGTAGCCGCCAAAATTAGAAAAATCAGAAAGCCTGATCCATATCAAGGCAAGGGAGTCAAGTATGAAGGCGAGGTTATTAAATTAAAAGCCGGAAAGAAAGCCGTTGCGGCTTCTGCGGGTTAAAGATATGAAAAAAGTTAGAAAAATAAATTTAAAAAAGAGATTAAGAAAGAATCGCGTAAGAGCGAAATTATTTGGCACAGCCGATCGTCCGCGAGCTTCTCTTTTTAGAAGCAATAAGTTTCTACATATTCAGTTGATTGACGATCAAAAAGGACACACCATAGTTTCTGCTTTTTCTAAGAAGGGAGTAAAGGAAGCTCTAAAGTTGGGAGAGAAAATTGCGGAGCTTGCCAAGAAAGCGGGAGTTAAAAGTGTTCTGTTAGATCGTGGTCCTTACAAATATCATGGTCAGGTAAAAACTGTAAGTGAAGGTATGAAAAATAGTGGAATAAAAATTTAGTTTATGGCTGGTTATAATTCAAACAGAAATAATAAAGATGGTTTCAAGGAAAAAGTTTTGGATTTGCGACGCGTTACAAGAGTCGTTGCCGGAGGAAAGCGTTTTCGATTCAGGGTGACAATTGTAATAGGTAATGGCATGGGTCAAGTTGGTGTTGGTATTGCTAAGGGTCTTGATGTGGCTCAAGCCATAGCGAAAGCCAAAGTTTCCGCTCAAAAAAATATTCTTAACATTAGTTTAAATAAGACGACTATTCCGCATGAAGTAGAAGCGAAGTTTAGCGCCGCTAAAATAAGAATTAAACCAGCCAAAGAAGGTCACGGTTTGAAAGCGGGAGGCGCTTCCAGAATTGTTTTATCTTTAGCTGGCATTAAAGACGCTACTGCGAAAACATTGGGACGCACGCCAAATAAACTTACCAATGCCCTCGCTACCATTGAAGCTCTAAAACAAATAAAGCCAAAAAAATAATATGCAATTACACGAAGTCAGGTCTACTAATAGAAAATATTCTAAGCCCAGAGTTGGTCGTGGCGGTAAACGCGGCACGACATCCGGTAAGGGACAAAAGGGTCAAAAATCTCGTTCTGGAAGACGTATTCGTCCAGCCGAGAGAGATCTTATACAACGCTTGCCAAAACTAAGGGGTTATAAGAACAAATCGCTTCAAGAAAAACCATTGGTGATAAATCTAGGAGATTTAGATAGATTAAAGAAAATGCCAAATGGCGTAAAAGTAAAAATTCTTGGTAGTGGAGAAATAAAGAAGCCTCTGCCAGAAAGCAAATATTTCTCTGGAGTTTTAATGTCTAAGAGAGCTAAAGAGAAAATAGAAAATGCTAAATAAATTTTTACAAGCTTTTAAAATACCTGAAATAAGGAACAAGATTCTTGTAATAGCGGGATTATTAGCAGTATTTCGTTTGATGGCCGCCATTCCTCTTCCTGGTATTGACAAGGCTCGTCTTTTAGAACTTTTCAGTTCTAATCAATTATTGGGATTTTTAAATATTTTTTCTGGCGGCGCTTTAGACAACCTGTCAATAATGATGTTGGGTGTCGGTCCATATATCACTTCAACAATCGTTATGCAGTTGCTGACAATGATCTTTCCCCAGCTAAAAGCTATGTATTATGAAGAAGGAGCGGCCGGCAGAGCAAAATTTAATCGCTACTCTCTTTATCTAACCGTTCCTTTGGCAGCTCTTCAATCTTATGGATTGCTTAATATTTTAAATCGACAAGGCGTCTTTATAAATTTTACGCTTTTCAGTGTCATCACAAACGTTATCGTTGCCACTGCCGGTTCCATGATCTTGGTATGGTTGGGCAACATCATTACTAAGCAAAAACTGGGTAATGGAGTGTCTCTTATTATTTTTTCTGGAATAGTCAGCGGTATTCCTCAAACAATTAAACAAGCCATTGTCTCTTATGATCCTTCTGTTATAACTACCTATCTCGCTTTTGTTATTTTAAGCGTTGTTATTGTCGCTGCGGTTGTCTTCATGACTGAAGGCGAAAGAAAAATTCCCGTATCTTATGCTAAGAGAGTGCGCGGCAACAAAATGTACGGAGGAGTTTCTAGTTATTTGCCGTTAAAAGTGAATCAGGCTGGGGTGATACCTATAATCTTTGCTGTTTCTATTTTATTGTTTCCCCAATTTTTAGCTCAAATATCCGCTATTATCTCTAAAGATTTTTCTGTGAAATTTAACGATTGGGTGGTTTATTTTCTAAACAATCAAATTATTTACAGCGCCGCCTATTTTGTGCTGGTGGTTTTGTTTACTTATTTCTATACGTCAATCATTTTCGATCCCAAAGAAATATCTAAAAATTTGCAGCAAGCAGGGGGCTTTATCCCAGGAATCAGACCGGGACAATCAACGGGAGAGTTTTTACTAAAGATAATTAACCGTATCACATTGTTCGGCGCTTTCTTTTTAGGTGTAATTGCTATTCTACCAAATGTAACTCAAATTTTAACTGGCATTCAGCGATTAAGCATAGGCGGCACGGCTTTGTTAATTGTTGTGTCAGTTGCTTTAGAAACAATGAAGCAAATTGACTCACAGCTTGTAGTCAGGGAGTACGATAGCAACTTCTAGGCATTTTCCGCTAAAATACTTTTAGCATCTTGATGTATAATAAGGGAGCAAGGTTATGAAAAATTTTTCCGGCCATACTTTTTGTTTTTTAGGAAGATCGGGAGCGGGCAAAGATTCGCAGGCCAATCTCCTGCAAGCTTTTCTAGAAAAGGAAGGGTACAA
>CAYICO010000069.1:0-3182 GCA_964361935.1 uncultured Candidatus Saccharibacteria bacterium | reverse complement strand
TAGAGTAGTAAACAAAAAGCCCCGTTTTTTTCAAACGGGGCTTTGTATTTTAAGACGATTTATTTTTGACCCCAGACTTCAACGATAGCGTCGATGGCGTCCGCCATTTTGCGAAGCGCCACGCCGCGTTCAGTCGGTTTGGGATAGAGCTTTCGCTGGCGCTGTCGCATTATCTTTCTTCCCAAGGTATTGGTAGTAAGAGCTGTAATCCAAGAAGCAAGGTCTTCGGCACTATTTATAAATTCTGCAATCGCATTCTCAACTGCCTCAATTTTTCTACTTCCGTTGATTGACTCGATTCTTTTTAGCATTGCCTCTGAACACGAACAAATGAGGGGTATTTGCTGATATGCGCCCTCAATGCAGATGGAGCCGCCGGACCCGATAATAATATCGGCGCCGGGAACTAAATCAGATGACGAGAGAATGTCCTTGGTTATGATCCTTGTGGGAATTGGGCTAAAGGAAACAAGTTCTTCATAAAGCGTTTGCGGAGTTCGATCCCCGGGATCTGTTGCTAATACGAGTTGAATTTTTTCACCATTTCTTTGCAAAAGTGTTAGTGCGTCTATTGCTGTTGACCATGTGGCCATATTGCCTGCGGCGAACTTGTCGCCGGGGGCAAGTACTAGTTTTTCGTCCGGAGCAATGCCTAATTTTGTGCGAACTTCTTCTCGCGTGAAACGGGGGAATGCCATCTCTTCGCGCAGGGGATTGCCAGTAGTAATGCATTTTGCTCTGGGAAAAATTTGTTCGGCCTCATCGGCATCTTTCTGATTTATTCCAAAATAAAATGATGTATCGGGGGCAAGAAAATCAAACCATGAGCCAGCTCGCGCGCGTCCCCAACAATTGGTAACATCTCCATAAAAGCCATATGGCACACTAAAGCTTTGTGCGGCAGCGCCAGCCGTAATTTCTGGTTTGGCAAGTTCCTGCGAAGAGGACATGCCCAGAACAACAATATTGGCATTTGTAGCCTCCTCATATATTTTGTCCTGCATTTCATCGGCTAACATTGTTGATTTTCCCTCGCCTATCATGAGAACAGTATCAAATCCTTTTTCTTTCAAGACTGGCTCTAATCGCTTAAAACAACCAGAAGGCGCGGCATCTTGAGCCACGAGCACTGCTTTTCTTAAAGACATAAAACCTCCTTTTCAAAGTGCAGTATCGAAGACCGTCTTCGATGTTGGTATATAGAATACAATGTTTTTTAAATTAAAGCAAGCTATATCCTTATTGAACGATCGTTCAATAAGGATATAGAATGTGGGCGCTAAGGGAACCCTCCTTCGTCTCGCCAGCGGGCGGACTATGGCGGGCAGGCCCGCCTGCCATGCCTACGGCAAGGCCGTTGGCGGGCAGGTCGCACCCCGCCAATACTGTGTTTAATGTGGACGGTGCAGGATTTGAACCTGCGACCCCTTCGGTGTAAACGAAGTGCTCTGCCGCTGAGCTAACCGTCCTTTGAGTCGCTCCCTGTCCCTCCGTAGCTTTAGCGAAGGGGGATACCATTAAGCTAAGCGTCCGTGCTAGGATATTTTTAGCATATTTGAAAAACTTTTTGAAGGACCGCAGAATGTCGGCAACCAAAGACAAGTTAGTTCAATTACATCAAGACCTCGCAAATTTTCTTGATACTTATGAAGAGCGTCTCGCGCATGTCAATCTTCATTATAAGATATTAATGGAAGCGGCATTGGATGCTCGAAAAAAAGCTTTAACTTTTAAAACGGCCGTTGGGGCGGCAGTGGAAACGACTGATGGCGAGATTTTTCTAGGCGCTAATGTGGAAAATATCAGCCGATTATTAGATGACCACGCAGAAAAGAGGGTGATTTTATCGGCACTAGAATCTGGCCACGCAAGAGAAGACATGCTGGCTTTGGCTTTAGTTTACGGATCAAAAATAACAAGAAATATAGAAGGAGAATATGCTTATCCTGCCTGCGCTTATTGTAGGCAGTATTTGTGGGAAAATGCGCATCCTGATTTAGAAATCATTGTTGTTGAGCCCGATGGCGTTGCAATATTTGCAGGACCACTAAAAATTCTTTATCCGTTGCCGTATCCTTCAAAAATTTACGAAAGATTTGATCTAAAAAAATAATTCCCCATAACGGGGAATTTTTATATAATTACTTTATATGAATATTGGTTGGGATGTAATTTTGGCGGTGTTTACGAGCTTTTTACACATAGTTGGCTACATAGTTTATAACTACCAAGTTATGAAGGGTTCTTCTAAGCCTAATACTGCCACTTGGTTTTTATGGTCGCTTATAACCATTCTCAATTTCACAAGTTATAACATAGCAAGCGGGGATTGGGTGAAAAGTTTATTGCCTACCATTAGCGCTTTAATGGTGATTATGACTTTTTTACTGACATTATTGAGAGGAAAATTTTCCAAGTTAAACAAATTTGATAATTTGGCGCTTGTTGCAGGACTTATCTCTGTTTTGGTTTGGTGGCAATTCAATTCTGCTGTTTACGCAAATCTTATTCTCCAAGCCGCCATATTGATTGGTTTTGTTCCTACGTATTTGGGCGTTTTCCGTAATCCTAAGAATGAAAAACCATTGCCATGGCTTATTTGGAGCATTGTTTATGTTTTAGGAACTCTTATTGTTCTGCTTCGCTGGAACGGTCAATATATAGATATTATTTATCCATTAGTGACTGGGCTGATGGCGCACGGGGGAATGGCGTTGTTGTCTTTAAGAAAAAAGTGACTTTGTGGGCCTGGATGGACTCGAACCATCGTTCCTCAAGGTATAAGCTTGATGCTTTAGCCACTAAGCTACAGGCCCAGAATCGTTGATTATCAACGGTTTTATTTTAAAATATTTTGGCATTTCTGACAACTATTTTCGTCCGATGCTGTGATAAGTAAATCCCAACTTCTTTATCTCTTTCGGGTCATACATATTTCTTCCGTCAACAATAATCGGACTTTTCATTAGACCAAAAACTCTCTTCCAGTTTGGTTCTTTAAATTCATCCCAGTCTGTAAGAATCAATAGCGCATCAGCATTTTTTAATGGAGTGTACATATCCTTGCAGTAATTTACTTTATTACCAATAATCTTTCTAGCAGTTTCAGTTGACTTAGGGTCGTAGGTAAAAATATTCGCTCCATCTTTTTTCAATGACTCAATAATTTCAACTGAAGGAGC
>CAYICO010000068.1:0-3322 GCA_964361935.1 uncultured Candidatus Saccharibacteria bacterium | reverse complement strand
ATGAGAATAAACTTTTTTACATTATTCTTCGTTGCCAAAATTTTAGCGCATGCGGATCCTATTCCGCCAGCCGCCCCGACTATTGCTACTGTTGATTTGTTTAAATCTATATTTAATTCTTTCGCTATCTTAACACTATTTTCTATAACATTTTTGGTGGTGTAGGCCCTGCCTGTTGTTATTCCAATATTAACTTTATCTTTCAAATCCAGACCGCCTTTGGTTAAAGATGCTGTGAGTGCTCCAAGACCAATTATATTTGCGCCGAGTTTTTCCGCCAATTTAGCCGCCTGAATAATCTTTTTAAGAGTCAATTTTCTATCACTTACCATTTGTTTTGCGATTAAAGGTATGGTTAGTATCCAACCCTTTACCAATTTATCATTTTCATCTTTCATTCCCTCAACTTCAGATATGACGACTGGCCAAAAATGGTGCAGAAACCATTCCAGTTTTTTCTGTGATAAAAATTTTAGAAAAGGATATTTTCTGTAGACATCAGGAATGTTTCTCGGGTGAACAAGAAAAGCAAATCCACCTTTTCTTTTTATCGTCGTAGGTAAATATCTGATAATTAAATCACGAAAAGCATGAAAAATTAAGATTATAGTTTTCATGGATTAAATTATAGCATTTAAAGTTAAGATTGTTAATTATTGAAATTATGCTATTGTAAAGGATATGAATAAATCAATAGAAATAGAGTTAAAATTTGAGTTAAATTCAGAAAAAATAGAAAAGATAAAAAATGACAAAAATATATCGGTTTTAAAAGATATTTATCAAAAAACCGTTATGTTTGATAATGCCGATAATCTAATGGAATACACCGACGGAAGAATAAGATTAAGACAGCACGGAGATAAAATAACTTTATCTTATAAAAGACCATTGCCAAGCGTCGGAAATGAAAAAAAAGAAGTTGAACTTGAAACAACGGTTGGCGATACGAAAGTCATCACTCATATTTTAAGAATGATGGGCTATTTGCCAACAACATCATACGAAAAATACATAACTCATTTAAAATTCAAAAATTCTGACGCGGAACTAGAAATACAAAAATATCCATTTGCTACTTTTCTAGAAATAGAAGGCGGAAAAGAAGAAATAGAAAAAATAGCTGATGAGATTGGATTAGATACAAAAAGAGCCCTTAATAAACCTGTCGATACTCTTTTCTGCGAGTGGCGAGAGAAAAAAGGATTACCAATTAAACCCCACATGAGATTTGAAGATTATGATAAATAAAGAAAAAACAATCAAAGAATCTTACGTTGAAAATATTATTCAAAATTACTGGTCAAATCTTACAAAAGATGAGGATAATGAATTTATAAGAACAGAACAAGCAAAAAAATCTTTTTATCCAATTTTATACGATGCTATTTTAAACAAAAACCCAATAAATTATATCACTATACTTTGTCCATCATATAAAAAAGGTAAAAATGAAATAGGTTTTAAAAAAGAACCAGGGCAAACAACTTATGTGGCGTTTAATAACATTAAAAGAATATATGAAAATACTATTAGTTTAGGTATCAATGCTACCATGATAGCATTGTTTTATGATATAGCCGTTGAAAATACCTATAAATTATCATCGCAAGATTGGCAGGATTTTGAACAAAATATTATACAAGATAAAGTAATTTCAAAAGTTCATAATATTCCGTATAATTTAGTTAGTAAAATATTTCCATCACTTCATAAAGAAGTCGGCAGAAATGGTGTTATTTTTATAAAAGAAGAATTATTACAAAAATTTCCTATTAATAAAAACATTTTAGAAAATGTGATAATGGAGAGCAAAGAATTCTATACAACACTTTTTGGTTGGACGACAGAAGAAGCCGAAAAAAGAGCTTTGTGTATGGCACATGCTTATACATTGGAAAGTGGTATTATTAGAAAACATTTTAAAAATCCTGTGGTTATTTATTCCGCTTATAGCTATAATAGAATGGCGTTATATAATGGTAAAGATGGATCTGCGAGAATCGGGATTATTTGTCCAAAAAAACCAATAGGAAATTCATTATCAGCAACAATTTCAACATGGAATACAAAGACCAAAAAATAATAAATTTTTTACACGAATTCCTGAAATATTTAGGAATTGAGATCAATGAGAATACTGAGAAAACTCCGGAAAGAATTATAAAAGCATGGAGTGAAATGTGTCGGGGAATAGGTAAAGATGAAGAAATAAAAAAGATATTATCTGTTAATTTTTCTACTGATTATACCGGCATGATTACCCAAGGTCCAATGAATGTTTTCTCATTGTGTTCCCATCATCTTTTACCGGTTGAATACAAAATTTATCTCGGTTATATTCCATCAAAAAAGAAAGTTTTAGGTTTCAGTAAAATATCTAAAGCAATTGCGCTTATTGCGGCTAAACCACAAAATCAAGAAGATTTCACACAAGAAGTGGCACATAAATTTAAACACGCAATTGATCCCGAAGGATTAGGGGCAGTTGTAGTTGGTAAACATCATTGCATGCATTCTCGCGGTAATGGAATTCATCATCATAATTCAGCGACTATAACAAGCGCTTTTAGAAGATCATTTAGAACATCTCAAGCAACAAGAGAAGAATTTTATAAAAATATAGAAATGACAAAAAATCAATAATGTTATATAGATATTTTTAGAATAAATATTTTAAAGTTTATATAATATACTTATAAGAAATGATGTCTCTTGATTTAAAAAATATCTTTTTGTTACTGGTGGGGATTATTAATCTTATCTACGGGTTGATTGTTTATATCAGAAACAGAAAAAGTCATACAAATTTTTGGTTTTTTCTAGTTGTGTTAAGTGTCACATTTTGGGTTTTTGCCATGATATTTTTTAGATTATTTGATAATCTGGCGGTATTTGAAGCAAGAATACTTTATTTGTCAGCCGCATTTATTCCATTATCATTTCTGTATTTTTCTTTTATTTTTCCCAAAGACGATTTCAGTTTTAATTTTTGGCAAAAATTTTTATTGCCAATCCCTTTTATCATAATCTCGTTTATAAGTATCTGGCCTAATTTGCTAATAACAGGAGTCAATACTTTTTCTAATAAAGAAAATGTAATTATTTTTAACCAAAAGATACATTTATTCTATGCGATTTACATCATCGGATATTTTTCTTGGGCTTATGTTGTTTTATTTAAAAAATATCTAAATTCAACGGGAATTTTAAAAACTCAGATAAATTATATTTTTTCCGGCACATTAATATCAACTATCATTGGCGTAAATACTAATCTTATAATGCCTTATTTAGGTATTTTTTATTTAAACTGTCTTGG
>CAYICO010000067.1:0-3382 GCA_964361935.1 uncultured Candidatus Saccharibacteria bacterium | reverse complement strand
GTGGCGGCTGGTCTTGGCATTAGCGGAAAGATTCCTTTTATTTCTTCTTACGCGGCTTTTTCACCTGGCAGAAATTGGGAACAAATCCGTACTACTATTGCCTACAATGACTCCAATGTAAAAATTGCCGGGTCGCATGCCGGCGTTTCTGTGGGGCCGGATGGCGCCACTCATCAAATGACCGAGGATATAGCTCTGATGAGGGTGATGCCTAATATGAAAGTTTTTGTTCCTTGTGATGCAATTGAAGCGAAAAAAGCAACAATAGCGGCGGCTAAAATTTGGGGACCATGCTATATTCGTTTTGCCAGAGAAAAAAGTCCAGTTTTTACGACAGAAGAGACCCCCTTTGTTCCAGGAAGAGCAGAGGTATTGTGGGAATCAGAAAAGCCCAAAGCGCTCATAGTTGGTTGTGGCCCTCTTTTATATAATTGCTTGATGGCGGCGCTGGAACTGGAGAAGTTGGGAATTGGAACGGTGGTCCTCAATTGTCATACGATCAAGCCTCTTGATGAAAAATCAATATTAAGTTTAAGCAAAAGATGCGGAGCGGTAGTTACGATTGAGGAGCATCAAATCTTTGGAGGATTAGGCGGTGCTGTTTCTGAATTTTTAGCGAAAAATAATCCAGTGCCAATGGAAATTTTAGGCATGCATGATACGTTTGGAGAATCTGGAAATCCAGCAGATTTAGTAGAAAAATATGGCATGAGTAAACAATTTGTGGTGGGAGCAGTGAAAAAAGTTTTTAATCGTGTTAAAATAATTGCGTAAGTTATGTCAAAAAAGATTCACCTAAATAAAAGTGACACCCTAAAGGATATCGTTGATCAAATTGTTAATAGTGACTCCGATAATATAACTCTCATTGTCCCCAATTTTTCTAAATTAGCTGAAGTCGAAAGTAATTTTAAGGTTTTAAAAAAACTTAGCGAGGCTACTGATAAAAAATTAGCGCTGGAATCCGTTGATGAGAGGGTGGTAAAGGTAGCTAAGAATTTTGATTTAGAGGCGTCGAATCCGTTTTTTTCTCGTAACAAGCCAAAAGAACTGGAGGAAGCAGAGGAGGAGATATTTCCCGAAATAGAAGAGGAGATTGTCGGGCAAAAAACGGTTTTGGCTTCTAGTGGAAGAAAATGGTTTTCCTTTAAAAAAAAGCATTTCATTGGTTTGGCTTTTTTAGTTCTGTTTTCTATTCCTTCTTTTTGGGTGGCAGTGAATGTTCTGCCTAGAGCAGAAATTCAAATAATTACTCAAAAATCAGATTGGTCTTTTAATGATTTGGTTTCAGTGCACAAGAATGGAGATATTGCTTCCGAGGTTTTTTCTCAAAAGAAAAATGCCCAGATGGTTTTTCCGGCAACAGGAAAAAAGGTTGTCAACAAAAAAGCTGGCGGCAAACTTGTCGTTTATAATGCTTACAGTTCAGAACCGCAGAAGTTGGTAGCAACAACAAGGTTTATTACCGAAGACGGTAAAATTTTTCGTTTAGCGCAAAACATAATAGTTCCCGGAGCGAAAATTGTTGACGGTAAAATAACTTCTTCTTCAATTGAAGCGGATGTTGTGGCTGATAAATCTGGGGCTGACTATAATGTTGGACCAGTTTCAGGCCTCAAAATTCCCGGATTCAAGGGGACTCCTAAATATGCCGCTTTTTATGGTGAAATTAAGGAACCGATGAAGGGCGGCTACTCTGGGGCGGTGGCTTATCCTACTGACGCTGATATTAAAAATGGTCAGGCAAAGATTTCTCAGGTTTTGGAAGATTCTATAAATAGCCAGTTGACATCACAACTGCCTGCAGATTTTAAAATGGTTGAAGGGTCTAAAAAATTTGCTCTCTTAAAGGCAGAAGCCGATCCCAATGTTAATCAAAATGGCGAGTTTTCTATTATGGCGGAGGAGGAGGTTATTGTCGTTGGTTTTAAGGAAAAAAATATGCTTGCTCTCATGACAGAAAAAATGAAGTCTAAAGAGGGACAAGATTTTATATTCAAAAATCACGAAGTCAAATATGGGATTGCTAACGCTGACTTTAAAAATGAGAAACTAAGCCTTCCCGTTGATTTCAAAGCGGTGGTTGAGAGACCTATTAATGTTAATGATTTGCGCAAAAAAATAGCTGGTAAATCGGAGAGTGAGCTGAAGGCTACCATTTTTTCTTTGCCAGGCTTAGCTAGCGCCTCTGTGACTCTTTGGCCATTTTATGTCAAATCTATTCCTGAAGATGTTAGTTCTGACAAAGTCAAAATTGACGTAAAATAGTAAATATGCTAGCATCCTGCAATATTCGATGAGTGTTAATAACTCGAGTAAGAAAGTTGAAGGGATTGTAGAAGAGGCTTTACCGGCGACCACTTTTAGAGTGAAATTGCCTGATGGGGCAGAGATATTAGGATACTTATCGGGCAAGATGCGTTTGAACCACATTAAAATTTTGCCCGGTGACAAAGTTATCTTAGAAGTTAGCCCTTACGACGCAACTCGGGGAAGGATCATTCGTAGGATTTAATTATGAAAGTTAGGTCGTCTGTTAAAAAAATCTGCAGTAGTTGCAAGATAGTCCGTCGTCGGGGGCGGGTTTATGTTATCTGCAAAATTGCTAAACACAAACAAAGGCAAGGTTAATTATGAGATTATTAGGTGTTAACATACCAGATGGTAAAAGGGTTGAGGTTGCTCTGACTTATTTCTATGGCATTGGACGCAGTCTTTCTAATGATATTTTAAGCGCTACAAAAATAAGTCTCGATAAGCGAGTAAAAGACCTAAACCCTCAAGAAGTGAATATGATTAAAGATTTTATCGAGAAGCATTATAAAGTTGAGGGAGAGCTAAGACAGATTATTAAACAAAATATTGGGCTTCTAAAGGAGCTGCAGTCTTATAAGGGAGTTAGGCACATGAGGCACTTGCCGGTTCATGGTCAGAGAACTAAGACTAATTCCAGAACTGTTAGAGGCAATGTTAGAAAAACGGCTGGCAGCGGTAAAAGAAAAGTAGAACTCAAATAAAAATTAATAACAATGGGAAAGAAAAAAGTAATTCAAGTTGAAAAAACCGCTCAACAAGCCATAAAGGAAAACGATGCCGTTGAAAGCGCTGTCGTAAAAGCCAGTGACGCGGTTGCCTCAAAGGTTAAAAAAATAGAAAAAGGCAAAGTTTTCGTGAAGGCTTCTTACAACAACACTATTGTTACCGTTGCAGATGAAAAAGGTGGGGTTTTAGCTTGGGCTTCCGCAGGCGCCTTGGGTTTTTCTGGGCCGAAAAAGGCCACGCCATTTGCCGCTTCAAAAGTGATAGCCGCGTTAACGGAGAAATTAAAAAAGTCTGGTCCGGTTGATGTTGCCGTTTATGTGAATGGTGTTGGCGGGGGACG
>CAYICO010000066.1:0-3389 GCA_964361935.1 uncultured Candidatus Saccharibacteria bacterium | reverse complement strand
GAAACCGTTAATCGCTTATACAATTGAACAGACATTAAAATGCCCGATTATTGACAGGATAATTGTGGACACTGATTCTCCGGAGATTGCGGAAATTACTAAGCGTTATGGCGCCGAAGTTCCTTTTTTACGGCCGGCAAAGTTTGCTAATGATAAAGCAAAAGTTGTTGATAGCGTCCTTCATTTGCTTGGCAGATTGAAAAAAGAACAAAAGTATAATCCGACTCATGTGATGATTTTGCAGACAACATCACCATTGCGGGAATTAAAAGATATTGAAGATTGTTGGAATCTGATGAAAAAAACCGATGCAGATACTGTACTCACTGTTTGTCCAACCCATCCGCGTCTTTATTATATGGACGAGAAGCAAAATATTATTTTAGCTAACGGGTCTGAAAAACAATCAACTAATATGCAAGCTTGGCGTCCGGCATATATTCTTAATGGATGTTTTGTTTATATTGTTAAAACAAAAACATTGCTTAAGGAAAAAAGCATAATTACAAAAAACACAAAAGCGGTAATTTGCGACAAATGGCGGTCAGTTGATCTGGATGAGCCGGGAGATTGGGCTTTGGCAGAGTTGTTATATAAAAATAGAAAAAATATTACTGCTCGTATAAGGAAGCTAAGTTCCCAATTTAATCCAATTTATATCAAGGTATTTACAGATGCGCACAACTATCCATCGCAAGCCCCTTTTGAAGGGATTTAATTTTTTTCTTGGTTCCAAGTCAACGCGTGTGTAACTTTCATAAGCCTCATCTAAACGAACAGGAGAAAATTGTTTTAAAGATTCTAGACTTTCAATATCACGATTGATTTCTTGAAGATCAAAAGCATGGTCAATCTGATTATAATATTTATCAAATATAGGAAGGAATTTGTCCCAAAAAGGGTGCTGTTTTAATTTTACTTGTGTATCTACATCTTTGGGTTTAATTGAAGCTGACGGATGAACCCGTTTTATATCCATTACGCCTTTGGGGTCATTTTCATCAAGGTTTATATTTTTTTCCCACCAGGAATCAAGATAGGGAGTCATTTCAAGGCCTGTAAATTTACTAAGCTTCTCAATCACCTTGCCATTGTTATAAACCGTATCCTCCATACGAACGCGTATACAATTTTTTAAAGAAAAACTCTTTAAGAAATATTTGCAATAATTTATTGCGGGATACACAATATCATTATTAGTGTGATATAAATCAGGAATACTGCTCTTGCATAGCCATGTTCTTACATCGCGAACTGTAAAAACCACTTTAAAATTCCCAATTTCTTCTAATGTGCTTATGTCTATGGTGGCAATTTTATCGCCAACCATTTTATAGGCATAACCTTTTTTTTGTAAGAAATCTTTTAATTTACGATATACTACCTCAAGCGGGGCTCCGTATTGGAATACATATTGGGCATCGGGATATTTTCGCAAAAACCAATTAGAATATTTCGAACGGTCTTTATTTACAAAACATTCATAGAGCAAGAATATGTCAGGGTGGCAATTAAGCATCTTTAGTAATGTGGACGTTCCGCATTTTTGGGCTCCGGCAATAAATAAGAGATTTTCTTTTTCCATATTTTTTTTTTATTTTAATTGTATTGAATTATTTATTTTTTTGATAAAAACCTTACTTTATTATTACAGGTTATAATATATTGCGAAACAATACAAGAAGATAAATTAACTTTTTTACAAATTGATCTTAGTTAAACGGGTAAATGGAGAATTAAAACGCAACATTCAAGTATATGAAATTTGATATTAAAAAAATTATTACACTTGGACCATCAACTGCGAACGAAGAATCTCTGCGAAAAATGAAGCAGCAAGGAGTTGATTTTGTGCGAGTAAATATGTCCCACTCCAGCTTGAGCGATTTAAAGTATTTTATATCACTATCTAAAAAAATAGGCATACCTTTTATTATTGACACTGAAGGTTCTCAGGTTAGAACCGGCGACTTAAACGAAAATAACGTTTGTTTTGAGGAGAATGATGAGGTAAGAATTTATGCCGACCCCATTTTGGGTAGCCGAGAAAAAATTTGTTTGAAGCCAAGCAATATTGTTTTGCAATTAGAAGCCGGGGATATTCTATATGTTGATTTTGACACCTTAGTTCTTAGGGTTTCTGATATTTCTACCGCTAAGCAGGGCTATATAATTGCCAAGGTTGTCGTGAGCGGAATTCTTGGAAGAAATAAGGGGGTGGTAATAGATTCCGCATCGGGGAGAAAATATAATCTTCCTCCTTTGTCAGAGAAAGATTATCAAAGCATAGAAATCAGTTTAAAAGAGGGTATTGGCTATATTGCCGCTTCTTTTATGCGTTCAGGGGCTTTTGTTGACGAGGTAAGAAGGGCTACCCGAAATTCCATGAAGATAATTTCTAAAATTGAATGCACGGATAGTTTAGAAAATCTGGATGAGATTATTCAAAAATCGGATTATTTATTAATTGACAGGGGCGATTTGAGTAAAGAAATACCATTGGAAAGAATTCCATTTACTCAAAAAATTATTATTCATAGGGCTCGCAAGCAAGGGAAGGAAGTGATTGTTGCCACTAACCTTTTAGAAACAATGGTCCGAGATAGAAAACCGACCAGGGCCGAAATTCATGATGTGGTCAGCACCATTATGGACGGCGCGGCAGGATTAACCTTGTCAGCCGAAACAGCAATCGGTAAATACCCTATAGAATGTATTAATATATTGAATCAATTAATAACTCACATACAAACTACAGTTGATATAAGTGAGTTTGCGGCAAAAGAAGAGAAACTGATTCATAAACTGGAATCGGAAAACTACCTTCTTGATTTTAATAATTATTCATCACTAATATTGCCACACGGCGGTAAATTGGTAAGCCGTTTATTAAAAGATTCCCCGGATAAGGCTTATTTAGATGCATTGCCAAAAATCAAATTAAATGAAAACCAATTATTGGATGTTGAACAAATTGCTACCGGCGCATTTAGTCCGCTGGAAGGATTTATGGGGAAAAAAGATTTGCAAAATGTTTTAGATAAAATGCGACTCGCCAATGGAATAATTTGGCCACTGCCAATTGTACTGGATGTTTCCGAAGAAGAGGCAAAAAAAATGCCCATTGGTAAAACTGTAGTTTTGCGCAGTCCTGATGACCAGGCAGTAGCCTTGTTTCATTTAGAGGAGATATATAATTTTGATAAAGAGGAAATGATAATAAAACTTTATGGTACTGATAGCAATGATCATCCGGGGGTAAGAATGGTAAGGGGTATGCAGCCGATTTTCTTAGGCGGAAAAATAGATTTGCTGCAGAGAAAGAAAATTCAAATCAAGGAATTTGAATTAACTCCCAGCCAGGCGCGGCGTTTGTTAAAAGAACGGGG
>CAYICO010000065.1:0-3447 GCA_964361935.1 uncultured Candidatus Saccharibacteria bacterium | reverse complement strand
GATAACTTGTTTTTGTGTTTATTTTTAGCGAGGTTTATACTATAAGTAATATTTTAATATGCAAAAAGAAACTTTCGTTGGGCACTACCTGGCGACTGGCATTTTTGGCAACTCTAATTTGTTCGTTAGTGTTGATTTTGAGACTGCGCCTAAAAAGACACGCAAATAGTTTATTGGGCCTAGCGATAGAGTCCGGCGTTGTGTACCTAGTTTTACTGCTTTTCTTTTATCCGCAAAATTATGTTTTATATTTTTCCCTGTTTTTGTTTCTGGGATTTTTAATTGCGAAAGTCTCTATCGTCAATAATGAACATGAGTCGCTGTCTTTAGCCGGATCACCCCGAAAGACTTTTGTTTTTTCCTTAATAATTATGATTCTTGTCATGCTTGCAACCACCGTTCTCTACCTAAATAGTCAGCGTTATCTTGGAGCAATTTATTTTGCTCAAGGCATTAGGATTGCCAACGAATCTGGTAATATAGACGAGGCATTGCCTTATTTGTTGTCCGGCTTAGACTTAGATCCTAAAAATGATTCTTATTTACAAACACTTTCTTCAGCTTTTTTAATAAAAGCTAATAACGATTTAAATAAAGCAAGTTCGTTATCTAAAGATTTACAGGCTCAGTTTTCTGGTAATATTGGATCGGCCTTGCAGATGGCTCGTCGTTCCACTGAAGTTAATCCAAGTAATTCTGCTAACTGGTTAATTCTTGCTAAGACATACGAGAGCGTGATTACGCTTGTTTCGGGGGCGGCAGAGGAGTCATTTAAGGCTTATGAACAGGCTGTTAAACTAGAACCAAATAATCCTGCTATATTTGCTGGACTTGGGAGAGCTCATTTAGCTTTGGCTGGCAGGCTTACTCAAGAGTTAAGTGGTACAAGCAAAGAAAAAAGAAATTTAGAATATAGTTTGGCCATTGCTAATTTTGATAAGGCTTTAAGCCTTAAATCTGATTATGCTCCAGCGCATTTTTCCTTAGTTCAAGTGTTTGATAGGCAGAGCAAAACCGAGGAGGCCATTGCGAGGGGGGAAAAATTAAGAGCTATTGCCTTATCTGACAACGACAAAAATAATGATGTTGGCATATTGTTTCAATTGGGACTTTTGCATTATCAGGCTGGTCGTTTGGATAAATCCAGAAACTTATTTGAGGATGTTATTCAATTAGCGCCGGATTACTCTAATGCCCTTTATTTCTTGGGCTTGATTTACGATGGAGAGGGAAACCTAAAAGGAGCATTGCAATTGTTTAGAAAAATTTCAAAATTAAATCCGCAGAATGCGGAGGTGAAGAAAATTATTAGTAATTTAAAAAACGGCCGCCCCGCCCTAAGTGACATTTTAGAAGGTTTGCAAGGCAGGATAGAGGCGCCAATTGAGGAAAAACAGCCAGAGATTTTATCTACGCGACCTAAATCCCAGTAATGTTTATATTATTAGGTTTTATCTTTTGGTTGATTGTGAATCCGGTATTTGCAGCCAATTACAACTTTGACGATCTTTTAATTGGCAGTAGCTTCTCTGACTTAATTTCTTCTGCAAGCTTTAAACAAATTAGCAGTTCTGGTCAAAATGTAATTGGAGAAGCCAGCAGCACTGGTTTTATTTTAAGGTCGGGATTTTTATATTATCCCGACACAACGGCAACTTCTACGCCCCCTCCGCCTACAACTCAATATTCTTTAACTATACAAAAAAGCGGTAACGGTTCGGGCGTGGTTACAACGAACCCTTCTGGTATAAATTGCGGGTCTGCTTGCAATGCTAACTTTGATGATGGCACCTCGATAACTTTAGTAGCGGTCTCTGATTCTAATTCCTTTTTTGTGGGATGGTCTGGCGGTGGGTGCAGTGGCACCAGTAATTGCGTTGTTGTTTTGAATTCCAGTTTAAATGTCACAGCTACGTTTACAATGTATAGTGTTACCAGTGGCGGAGGAGGTTCGTCGGGTGGCGGAGGAGGTAGTATGTATATAGGTGGTATCGGTGGCGTGCAAGTCCCATGCATGCCACCAAAGGGGGACATAAATCGCGATTGTAAGGTTAATTTGATTGACTTAAGTATATTGGCCTATTGGTGGGAAAGGCCGTTGCCTCCCATTACGGTTGATATGAATAAAAATGGCGTAATTGATACGGGTGATTTTAGTATTTTAGTATTTTACTGGACAGGTTAATATAAATACATACATGAATTTTCAATTTTCAATTTTCAATTTTCAATTAAAACGACTTATTTTTGTTAGCCCATTTTTATTTTTTATTTTTTATTTTTCAATTTCAGTAGAGGCGGCCACTTTATATTTTTCAGCCCCTTCTGTGGATTTCCATGTTAATGAGTTAATACCGGTTAAGGTCTTCTTGGACACGGAGAGTGAGACTTTAAATGCTTTTGACATATATATAAATTATCCTGATGATCTTGTTAGTTTGGAAAGTGTTAATGACGCCAACTCTATTATAAATTTTTGGGTTAAAAGAGATGTTGGCGTGAATAATGGTTTTACTGGAGTTTCTGTTGGCGGCTTTAGAGGCTCTGCTGGCTTGGTTCTTCAGTTGAATTTTCGCGCAAAAAAAGTAGGAAGACCCGTCATTGGTTTCAAAGATCATTCTGAAGCGAGACTTCACGATGGTTTAGGAACAGAGGCAGTGCTGAATTTGAGTCGTGATATTTCTTTAAATATTATTGCTGGTAATGCCAAGGTTTCTCGTCCAACTGTTCCTTTATCTGTGGAAAAAAAAGATGAAAAACCACCGGAAGACTTTTCTCCTATAGTAGCCAAGTCTCCTAACGCTTTTAATAACAGTTATTTTTTAATTTTTTCAGCGCAAGATAGTGATTCCGGGATTGATCATTATGAGGTTCAAGAAACCACTAGCGACAAACCATCATCGGATGAGTGGATAGTTAGCAGCAGCCCATATTTATTGAAAGATCAGGAATTAGGCAAATACATATTCGTTAAAGCGGTTGACAGAGGAGGTAACGAAAAAATAGTGGGGCTTAAGCCCCAATTTCAACCTTATCCCCAATGGTTTTGGTGGTTAGTTATCGCTTTAGTTATCCTCACCCTGCTTTTGATCGTATTTGTTATAATAAAGATAATAGGTCGAAAAAATAAAGAAAACGTTCAAGAAATTAATAATATTCAACAAATCAATGGTAATACAAAATTGGACTGATTTGCTTTTGGTGTCTCTAAAAAGTGTCTGGCTTCAGCTGTTGAGTTTTTTGCCCAACTTAGTTGGCGCTGTCGTAATGTTGGTTTTGGGTTTATTGGTGGCGGTTATTTTAGAAAGATTGGTCGAGAGGTTTGCTTACTATGTTAAGTTGGATTCCTTGTTGCATAAGCTTAAAGTGGATGAGTATTTGCATCAGGCTAATCTGCAACTTGACTCCGGTTACTTTTTAGGCAAGGTTGTTTATTGGGTTGCCTTA
>CAYICO010000064.1:0-3476 GCA_964361935.1 uncultured Candidatus Saccharibacteria bacterium | reverse complement strand
AATTAATTGAGGGCGTTGATATCGGACAAAATAAGCATCATATTTACACGGTTTTTGAACACAATGTCAGGGCTTTAGACTACGCTGTTGGCAAAAATTATTCTTTAGAAGTGCGTTTGGCTTCCCTATTGCATGATGTAGGAAAGCCCAGAACCAAAAAAGGGGATGGTCCGGATAGCACCTTTTATAATCACGACATGGTGGGGGCAAAAATGACTGCTGTTATTCTTGATAGGCTTCATTTTTCCAAAAAGATTGTGGAAAAAGTTGCGCATTTAGTTCGTTGTCATTTGTTTTATTATAATGTTGGCGAAGTAAGCGAGGCTGGGGTGCGTCGTTTTTTGCGAAAAGTGGGCCCGGAACATGTTGATGACCTTATTAAAGTAAGGGAGGCGGACAGAATTGGCTCTGGCGTGCCTAAAGCCGTTCCTTACAAATTACGCCACCTTCTTTTTATGATTGAAAAGGTTAAAAAAGATCCAATAGACGCTAGAATGTTAAACATTGATGGCAATGATGTGATGAAATTAGGTGACTTGCAACCCGGGCCTAAAGTGGGGCAAATATTAGCCGTCCTTTTAGAAGAAATTTTAGATGATCCCACGAAAAACAATGATGAGTCTCTTAAAAATAGAATTCAAGAATTAAATAAAATGTCTGAAAGCGAGCTTAAAAAATTAGCCGAATCAGCAAAAAGAAAGAAAGAAGAATTTGAGGGGGGAGTGGAGGAGGAGATCAAGAGGAAGTACCATGTAAACTAGTAATTTCTAATTGACCTAATTTCTAATTAACCTAAAACGAATTAATATTAATCCATTGGTCATTTATTAGATCAATTAGAATAATTAGAAATTAGAAATTGTTGTATTTCTCTCTTATTCTGTAGTTAAATGCCTCTGATAAGTGCCTCTCCTCTACTGTTTCCGCGTTTTCTAAATCTGCAATCGTTTGCGCAACTTTTAGTATGCGGTAATAGCCACGGGCCGAAATGAGAGACTTTTTAAAGATTGTTTCTAAAAACTTCTCGGCTTCTTTGGAAAGTTGAATAAATTGATCACATTGCTTGGAAGTCATTTCGGCATTTATGAGGATTTTATTTTTAGCTTTTTGAAACCTTTGCGATTGCTTTATTCTTGCTGAAATTATTTTGTTTCTAAAAGAAGAGCTGTTTTTTCCGCTGTTTTTATTTCTTAATTCGTTAAGTTCTACCCGAGGGATGCTGATTTGGATGTCGATTCTGTCTAAAAGCGGGCCAGAAATTTTTTTCTGATATTGCAAAACGGCATTAGCGGTACATGTGCACTCTTTTTGGTTATCGTTGTAATAGCCACAAGGGCAAGGATTCATAGCGGCAACAAAAATAAAATTAGCAGGGAGATACAAGTTGTTTTTAGCGCGAGAAATAAGAACCTCGTGATTTTCCAGCGGCTGTCTTAATGATTCCAATAAATCTCTGTGAAATTCCGGCAACTCGTCAAGAAATAAAACTCCACGATGGGCCAAACTAATTTCTCCCGGACGGGGATAAACGCCGCCTCCTATTACAGCTGGCATGGAGGCGCTGTGATGAGGAGCGCGAAAAGGACGATTGGATGATGGGTAATCTTTAAGAAGATTGGCGGCGCTATAAATTTGGGTTACTTCAATGAGTTCGCCTTTAGATAATGGAGGCAGCAAAGAGACTAGGGCTTTGGCGAGCATCGTTTTTCCTCCGCCTGGTGAGCCAGTCATTAAAACATTATGTCCGCCGGCCGCTGCTATCATTAATGCTCTTTTGGCATTCTCTTGACCTTTAATCTCTGAAAAATCTACTCCATTTTCCAAACTATCTTCGAAGAAATTATCAACATGACGCTGATGAGCGACAACTTCTTTATTTTCCAGATGCGCAATCAACTGATTTAAATTTTTAACAGGAATAATTTCTATATCATCCACGATGGCCGCTTCTTTAGCGTTGGATTCTGGCACAAATATCGTTTTGATTTTTATTTTTTTGCAAAGCAAGGCAGTGCTTAATACGCCGCTGACCGATCTTAAGGAGCCATTCAGAGCCAATTCTCCCACGAACATCTTGTCTTCCGTAGGAAAATCTTTTATTTGTTTGGTGGCTAAAAGATAACCAACCGCAATGGCAAGATCATATTGTGAGCCATTCTTTTTTAGGTCGGCAGGGGCAAGATTTACGACAATTTTTCTGTTTTCTTTATTAGGTGGTTTTACGCCAGAATTTTTTAGGGCGGAACAAACTCTTTCTTTAGCTTCCGAAAGAGCTTTGTCTGCAAGTCCAACGATGCTAAAAGCATGAAGACCGACATGTAAGTCGGTCTCCACCTCTACTAAGCGCGCATCAATACCTTCCAATTCTGCGGAGAAGACCTTGGAAAGATTATTTGCCATTAGCCAGAAGATTAATGCACTTGGATTATAAAATCAATAAATAAATGGGGTCCTGTCTGGTTTTTGTCTCGAAAGTACGTGGTTGATTTTCTCCAGCGAGAAAATCACCACTCGGCCTCTCAGCCTCGCTCATCCCTCGACTCGGCTCGGGATACCATGCCCGCTCGGCTTCCGAGACGCCTTTCTCAACAAACACCAGCCACCCCACAAAAATCCTGTCCACTCTTTCTTGACGAGACCGTGAAGGCTCGTAATTTATATATTCGCCTCCACGGGTTAATTCGAGGAAGGCGGGAGATTGTGTGGAGGGAGGGGTGGTTTTTTAAGACTTACAATGACGGCAAAGAGCGGATTCTGGGTCGGCACTTAGAATTTCTTTTTCTATTCCATTGGCACACTTTTCGCATTTGCCATAAGCGCCATTTTTAATTTTTTCTAGGGCTGAATTGATGCTATTTAGTGTTTCTTGGAGCGTTTTTTTAATAGAATAATTAGTGCCAATCTCTTCAGCCTCGTCGGCTTCTTCGTCAAACATTTCTCCTTCTGTGTCGCTGCCCATTTCTGTAACAAGGGGAGTATTTCCCAGCTCTTTTTCCAACTCTTCCTTCTTTTTTAACAACATTGATTCAAAACTTTTTAATTCTTCATTGTTCATATGATGGAATTGTAATTAAATAACTTATTTTAGGGAAGGCCTCGCGTCTTCATATCCTAATTAAACGATCGTTCAATTAGGATATAAGGAAGAGGACAAGAAAGCGGTAAAAAAGCACATAAACAGTGTGGGGTATTGACATTTGTTTTTTATCTGCTATAATATGTGCAGAATCAAATGTTTCTGTTACATTTGAATTTTCAGTACTTTGTTACAAGGAGGCCAGAAAATGGCCGCTACGAAGAAAGAGAAAGTGGCGAAGGCGACGACGGCAACGTTGACGTTGGGTGGCGAGTCCCACGAGGTGGTCGTGGCCAAGAAAGTCGGGAGCGTACAGGAGGCTGACATCGAGACCTCGCCCGAGGTCAAGAATACGCCCCCGTGGCACGCTCTCTCTCTGGAGCTTGAGGAAAGGCTTTGC
>CAYICO010000063.1:0-3477 GCA_964361935.1 uncultured Candidatus Saccharibacteria bacterium | reverse complement strand
CTCTTCCGATCTTTTTTGTTTACTACTCTACTCTTCAATAATTTCATCTGGCTGTTTTCTAATTGTGTGTTTAGGCAAATAAGATTTTATAAGATTTTTCTGTTCTTGGGTAAAATATTTCCAAAGTATATTTTCCAATCTCAATATATCTTTTTCTGGCACAGGAAGAAGAACATGTAATAGCTCATGCGTCAATGTCATTGCCGCCACAGTCTTGTCCGGCAATTGTTTTTTATCACCACTAACAAAAATTATTGATCTATGTATTTTCCCGCAATCCACATCAAAAAGATAGGCAAATCCGGTTAGACGCTTTCTTTTTTTATCAGGATGTCTTAATGGGCCGTGAGTAACAAAAATTTTATCAACCTTATTTTCAAGAATATAAATCAATCTTCTAAAATGCCAATCTACTAATTCGTTCCCGCTGCATGGCAATTTCCTTTTTTTCTTACTATCCATACTCTCCCCTTTCAATTTTCAAAGATCCGAATAATCTAATCTAATTCTTTTTATTATTTTTTAGCAAGGCGTTAAACATAAACATGTTTAACAGTCGGGGTGTTTTACACAAAAATGTAAAACACTAGTCAAAAATTGAAATAATATAGTAATGGTGTGACGATCGGCTTGTTTTCTATTGACATAAAGTGTTAAACATTGCAAAACAACGTAAAACTTTTTTCAAAAAGTGAGAAGCCGATCGTTCGATGAATCCTAGCTTTTTTGAAAAATGACATTTTGCTTGTGTAATGTTTACACATGATGTGCGGTCAAAATTACAACATCATGTGCAATGTTTTATAAGACTAAGCAGAAAAAAAGATATTCTTATCCCAATAACCAGATTTATGAAGTCTACATAAAATCTTAAAACTTTCTGGAACCAATGGATCAGTGCCTATATTATTCAACCATTCTTCAAATTGCTTCCCCTTATGTCCCATTAACCTTTTATAAAAAAACGGGATAATAATATTTTTAAGGTTTCCAATTTCTCTAACTATTAATCTTGCGCTTGGGCCTCTTTTTATTCCATCCAACCTCCATGGTCTATATCGATAAATTTTATTTTTTAATCCTAAACAGTCTTTTACAGCTGTTAAAAGATAAAAATCTCTTTGATGCATTTGGATGCAAAAAGCTGGAATTTTTTTAATACCATTTCTAGTAAAAGTAAAACAACCCTCTCCTTCTACCAATCCTCTTATATATTCGTTGCTTAATTTGATTTTTGGTGTTTCACTGTGTAACATCGTTAAATAATATCATGAATAAAAAAACATCAACAGGGAGAATGGGGGAGGATATTGCGCAAGGCTTTTTGATGAAAAATGGGTATAAAATTATTGAAAGAAACTATTGGAAACCTTGGGGCGAGCTAGATATTGTTGCTTTGTCTCCAGATAAGACGCTGGTGTTTATAGAAGTTAAAACAATTAATTCATCCATAAATAGTCACATAACCGCAGAAAACAACCTCACTCAAAGCAAATTAAAGAAGCTCCAAAGAACCGCTTCGCTTTATGCGAATGGCAATCCAAGTTTAGTTGACGATAATAAGGGATGGAGAATAGACCTTTTGGCTATAGATATTTATGAAACGGGGCCTTGCCCTGAGCCGAGTCGAAGGGTTGACATAAGGCATTACGAAAATATATAATAGAAGTATTAAAGGTCGCTGTCGCGACCTTTCTTTACAAAAATGTTTGATCTGAAAAGTTTATTAAGGGCAATTCAACAAATTGCCGAAGAAAAAAATATACCACAAGAAAAAATTATAGAGGCCGTTGAGTCATCTATTGCCGCTGCCTATAAAAAAGAATACGAGAAGAAAGGGGGAGTGGTTCGAGCAGAAGTAGATTTGAAAACTGGCGATGCTAAATTTGTTCAAGTCAAAACAGCAGTAGATGAAACGGTAGTAGACATGACCCCCCCTTCGCCAGAGGCTACGGAAGGGCAAGCGAACCCCGCGCCAGAGTCCGAAGAAGACAAACTTCCTCACTACAATCCGGATCGCCATATATTAATCGAAGAAGCTAGAAAGATTAAACCCGATATTCAGCTGAATGAGGAATTAGAGTTCCCATTAGAAGCCAAAAGCGACTTTGGCCGTATTGCTGCCCAAGTCGCTAAGCAAGTTGTTTTGCAAAAAATTCGTGAAGCAGAACGAGATTCTGTTTTGGGAGAATTTAAAGGCAAAGAAGGGGAGATTATCAGTGGAGTTGTTCAACGTTTTGATCGAGGCAATGTTTATGTAGATTTAGGACGCGCGACCGGCATTATGTTTTATAACGAATCAATCCCCGGAGAACACTATCGTCTCGGTGAGAGAATGCGTTTCTTAGTTTTAGCAGTGCAAGATGACGCTCGCGGCCCTGGCATCATTCTTTCTAGAGCCCACCCTGACTTTGTGAAGAAATTATTTTCACTTGAAGCCCCGGAAATTGCTGACGGTGCAGTAGAAGTTAAATCTATTGCCAGAGAACCGGGCAGTAGAACTAAGATCGCCGTTGAGTCTCATGTTCAAGGCGTGGATCCAGTTGGCTGTTGCGTTGGCCAGCGCGGCATGAGAGTAGTGGCCGTAAGCAATGAATTGGGACAGGAAAAAATAGACATAGTCGAGTGGTCGGAAGATCCCGTAAAATTTGTTACCAACTCTCTTTCTCCGGCTAAAATTAAACTAGTGGAAATTCTCCCTCGACGTGAAGCAAGAGCGTTGGTGGGAACTGACCAGCTTAGCTTAGCAATCGGTAAGGGCGGACAAAATGTAAGACTAGCAGCTAAATTAACTGGGTGGAAAATCGATGTTCGTTCTCAAGACAACCCCGAACAAGTTCTAGAAGAGGGGGTCGCAGAAACTCAAATCCCGGCAGAAAAGAAAGAAGACGCCAACGAAGAATAAAATCATGAATATTTACTACTTAACCTTTGTTCCAGCTAGCGCGGCAATTTTATACAGCCTATACGTCATCTATTGGCTTGGCTCTCAAAGCAGCGGCAACGAACAAATGAAATCTATTTCTAAGGCCATTCAAGATGGAGCTAGCGCTTATTTGAATAGGCAATATAAGACTGTGACCATTGTAGCCGTGCCAATCATAGTTTTGCTCTATTGGTTTTTAGGCGATAAATCAGCTCTGGGATTTTTTGTAGGAGCATTAACTTCGGCCATTGCAGGATATATAGGCATGAATGTCGCTGTGCGCTCCAATTCCAAGACAGCAGAAATTGCCAAAAGGGGAGTCGGTCCGGCTCTTTCCTTGGCCTTTAAAGCTGGCTCGGTTACAGGATACTTGGTCGTATCTTTGGCATTATTGGTTGTCACCGCATTTTATATTTGGATTCATGACGCCACAGCCTTAATCAGTTTGGGATTTGGCGCCAGTTTAATTTCCGTTTTTGCCCGCTTAGGTGGGGGTATTTACACCAAAGCCGCCGATGTGGGCACTGATCTAGTCGGCAAAGTAGAAGCTA
>CAYICO010000062.1:0-3579 GCA_964361935.1 uncultured Candidatus Saccharibacteria bacterium | reverse complement strand
CTTTGCAAGCAACTACGAAATTTTTTCCCAGCAACTAGAGGCGTTTAATGTTGCTCCTGAAGTGGAAAATCTTGTTGTTAATGAATCCAGCGCCGTAGATGGTCGAGTCAGGTTTAAAATGTTTTTAATTTTAAAAAATGAAATCTTCCGCTAAACGGGCAATAAGTTTGTTAATAGCTTCATTATTCTTCATATCGTCATTAGTAATCTATGCCGTTTTTATAAAGCCAGTTTACGATGACATATTGGTTTTACGAAGTACGCTTGTTGGAGAAAAAAGATTATTTGATGATCAGGAAAAGGCCATGCAGAAAATAAACGATCTTATTCAAAGATATCAGGGTACTGGGAAATTACAGGACGTAGTCTCTCTTTCTTTGCCGTCAGAAGAAGGCGTTTCTTCTGTTTTTAGCCAATTGTACGCTATTGCCAGATCGGTGGGAGTTAATATTGAGGTTTTTGGAGTGCAGCCGTTAGCAATCAAGTCAGCAAAAAATAGTGATCTTGTTAAGGATCTGGGGACATTACGATTGAATTTGAGATTGATTGGCAGTTATCAGTCTTTTAAGAATTTTATGAGGGGATTGGAAACAAATATCAGATTAATGGATGTCGTGAGCGTTAAGTTAGAGCCAGCCGGGAGTCCATCTCAAGATGTTTTTTTATACAACTTAGTCGTCGATGCTTATTATCAAGTTAAATAAATCTTAAATCTATGGCCATAGTCTTAAAAGAACAAAAGAAAAGAATTAATTGGTTTGTTTTTCTGGTATTTATCTTCTTTTTGGTGATTATTATTGGTGGCGCTTACTTATTATTCTTTACTCCCTTACCGGGAATAGAAACTTTAGCTCCAAGCACTTTAAAATCGACAACCGAACTATCTCAAGTGGATTTTGATCCTGCTCAAATTATTTCTAACCCAACTTTAAATACATTGCGACAATACGGTAATTTGCCCAGTGTTGGTAATTTGGGTCGGGATAATCCTTTTCTTGGTTTTTAAAACCCATGATAGAGAACAAGGCCTTGCTGGATTTTCTAACCGAGTCGGGTTTGTTAGGCATTGACCAGTCAGAGAGGCTTGTAAGAGAATCGGAAACAACTCGTCAAAGGGTTGAGGATATTATCCACGAAAAAAGATTAGTGGATGACATTGAAGTCGCAAAGATTAAAAGTAAGATATTAAACATTCCCTATACGAAAGTTGATCTGACGGGCTTAACAGAGGACTTACTTAAGCTGATTCCTGAAGAAACCTCATCTAACTACAAAGTTGCCCCGCTCTCCAAAAATAAAGATATGTTGGTGGTGGGCATGGTTAATCCGGATGACATTAAAGCGCAAGAAGCTCTTCGTTTTATAGCAAAACAAAACAAGATTAGTTTAGGTATTTATTTAATTACGCCGTCTGATTTGGAATTGGTTTTAAAAAAATATTCTCCCTTTGGCTCTCAAATTCAGGCTGCGGTAAAGTCTTTAAATATTAAACCGGGGCAAGGGATTGCTGGTATAAAAAAAGTCAGGTTTGAAGAATCTGCCGTGACGGAAGATGCGCCTATTATTAAAATAGTCTCTTCCACTTTTAAGGAAGCCGTTGGCGCTGGCGCCTCTGATATCCATGTAGAACCGCAAAGAGACAGGTTAAGGATTCGTTTTCGCATAGATGGCGTTTTGCAAGAGGTGTCCAGTTTGCCGCTTGAGCTTCATCAACCAATAGTTTCTCGAATTAAAATTCTTTCTAACTTAAAAATTGACGAAAATAGAATTCCTCAAGACGGACGCTTTCGTACGGTTCTTTTTGGACGGGATATTGATTATCGCGTTTCTACTTTCCCCACGCCATCTGGAGAAAAAGTAGCCTTGCGTGTTCTTGATCCCCAAATTGGTTTGAAGAAATTAGATGAACTTGGTTTAGTGGATCACAATGCCGATGTTGTTAAAAAAGCTCTTGAGAAACCTTTTGGCATGATTTTAATTACCGGTCCGACTGGTTCCGGCAAAACGACAACTCTTTACGCCTTACTGCAAGGTTTAAATAATGATGAATACAACATTGTCAGCTTGGAAGATCCGGTGGAATATACAATAGATGGCATTAATCAATCGCAGGTGCGTCCGGAAATTGGATACGACTTTGCCTCTGGACTAAGGCAAATACTTAGACAAGACCCTGATGTTATTATGGTTGGTGAAATTCGCGATTCAGAAACGGCATCTCTTGCAGTTCACGCCGCCTTAACTGGTCACATAGTTTTATCTACTTTACACACCAATAATGCTATCGGTGTAATTCCTAGGTTAATTGATATGAAAGTTGACGCTTTTCTTTTCCCATCATCATTAAATGTTATGCTGGCACAGAGATTATTGGGAAAATTATGTCAGAGTTGTAAAAAAGCGGAAGATCCCTCTTCTGAAATCAACGAATTAATCAAAAAAGAAATAGGCAAAATAAAATCCCAAACATCCTACAAGATTTATCATGCCGTAGGTTGTAAAGAATGCAAAAACAAAGGAATAAAAGGAAGAATTGCTATTTTTGAAGCTTTAGAAATGACCCCAAAGTTGATGGAAGGCAACATTGCTGAAGAGGCTAAAAAACAAGGAATGGTTACGATGAGGCAGGATGGACTTTTGAAGGCAATAGAAGGGCTGGTTAGCGTTGAAGAGGTTTTAAGAGAAACAAGCGAGGCATAATCATGTATAATTAACCTATGGATTATAAAAATAAACTTAATGAATTACTTCTAGCCACCGCTACTCAAAGCGCTTCCGATTTGCATATTGGCGTGGGACAGAAGCCATCTTTAAGAATTGACGGAAAATTATTGCCTTTAGAAAAGGAAGATATTGTTACTCCGGAAACGGCTCAAGGTTTGATATTGGCCATGCTCTCTCCGGAACAAAAAGATATTCTTTTGGCAAAAAAAGAACTGGACCTCTCCTATTCTTTAGAAGACAAGGCAAGATTTAGAGTTAATGTTTTTTTTCAAAAAGGTTTCATGGCGGCCGCTCTTCGTCTGATTCCTACAAAAATACACACCGTTGAAGAATTAAACTTGCCTCCGATTCTCCATGATTTCACAAAAATTTCTCAAGGATTTGTTTTAGTGGTTGGACCAGCTGGTCATGGGAAGTCAACTACCTTAGCTGCTTTAGTGGATGAAATTAACCATACTCGAACAGATCACATTGTTACTGTTGAAGATCCGGTAGAATACTTATTTGTTCAAGACAGGTCAATAATTTCCCAAAGGGAAGTGGGTCCGGATACCCTGGGCTTTCATCGCGCCTTACGGTCAATTCTTCGCCAGGATCCTGATGTTATCATGGTCGGCGAAATGAGAGACACTGCCTCGATTGCAACGGCAATGACGGCTGCAGAAACTGGGCATTTGGTTTTTGCGACATTGCACACAAACTCGGCCGCTCAAACAATAGACAGGATTTTGGATAGCTTTCCAGCTGAACAGCAGGGTCAGGCAACATCACAGTTAGCGGCTACATTGGTGGCGATAATTTCCCAACGCTTGATTCCGCGCGTTGATGGGGGAAGAGTGCCAGCTGTGGAAATCA
>CAYICO010000061.1:0-3592 GCA_964361935.1 uncultured Candidatus Saccharibacteria bacterium | reverse complement strand
GTATTCCAATGCCCTACATTGAGCTTCCAAACTAGCGCCACTGGCGAAATTCATCTGGTGGAGGCATGGGCATTAGCGGCCCGGATATAGGTACTCCTCTAGGTCCAGGCAAAGGAAATCAACAGGGCAGTGGCGCTGGAGACAGTCCCGCCGGTCATATCAGGGAAGTAGAAATATCGCTTAAGGAGCTTGCTGAAATAATGGGAGAAGAATTAGAACTCCCCAGAATTATTCCTAAAGGAAAAAGAAATATTACCGAACAAAAAGATAAGTATACTGGTTCAAGAAGAGTTGGTCCTGAAGGGCTTTTGAGGAATAGAAGAACGCTAAGAAATATGCTTCTTCGGTCTGCGCAAATGGTTTATTCTCCGTTTAAGAGTTTTTTTGATCCGGCAAAGCATGGAGCTTATATACTTCCTGAAGACAAGAGATATCTTTCTTGGAAAACTATTCAAAAACCTATGGCTTCAGCGGTTATCATTTTTATGATGGATGTTTCAGGGTCAATGACGAATGAACAAAAAGAAATAGTCAGAATAGAATGTTTTTGGATTGATACTTGGCTTAAGAGTCAATATGAGGGCTTAAGAACTCATTATATTATTCATGACGCTGCCGCCAAAGAAGTTGATGAGGAGACTTTTTATACCACCCGTGAAAGCGGCGGTACAAAAATTTCTTCGGCGTATATTTTATGCGACAAACTTATGAAGGAATTGCCGGGTGGAGTAGCTGATTGGAATGTTTACGGCTTTCATTTTTCTGATGGTGACAATTGGGATGGAGACAATCAAGATTGCGTTCGTCTTCTAAGAGACGAAATTTTACCAGATATTAATCTTTTCGGTTATGTTCAGGTCAAAAGCACTTACGGCTCGGGAGCATTTAAAAAAACTCTTGATGAATATTTTAGGAATAATGAATCTTTATTGACAGTAGGAGTAGAAGACAAAGATGGCATTTACGATTCGATTAAAGAGTTGTTTGGCAAGGGGAAGTGAAAGGAGGTTCGAATGGCCAACAAGTTCAATGAGAAGTTAAAGAAGGCGAAATATCTTATTGAGTGGTTTATGGTTAGTCGCTGTGGCTTGCAGCCATTTTTTATTCATGGAGATGGTACTAAAAGTGAAGTTATTTTTGAGGTTTGTGATTGGCGCAATGTTAATCAGCTGGCGGCTTACGGAGGTTTTGCAAGGCGCTATCCCCATTGGTCCTTTGGCATGGAGTATGAGCAATTAAGGAAAAGTTCTGCCTACGGATTGTCTAAAATTTATGAAATGGTGATTAATGCCGACCCTTGTATTGCGTATTTATTAGAAGGTAACGCTCTTGTTGATCAAAAATTAGTCATGGCCCATGTTTATGGGCATGCCGATTTTTTTGTAAACAATGTTTATTTTGCCGGTACCAACAGAAACGCCGCGAATGCTTTTCCTGATCATGGTATTAGGATTGAAGAAATGATGGCGCAACATGGAGAGGATGTTGTCGAGGAATGGATAGATAGAGCCTTAATGCTTGAAAATTTAATTGATAGGCACAGCTATGCAATTAAGAGGCATAGAGACATGAGCTTTGATAGTCAATTAGTGGCAACGGAAGAAGAAAAAGAGCCATTAGGAAGATTTGCGGCTAAAGATTATATGGATAGATTTATTAATCCAGACGATGTGATTAAGAAGGCTCGTGAAGAAGAAAAAGAAAGAAGACAAAAAGAAAAAGACACGTATGAGAGGGGAGTTATATTTCCGGCAGAGCCGGAAAGAGATGTTTTGCTGTGGCTGGCGAAAAATGCTCCTTTGGAAAATTGGCAAAGAGAATTGTTATCAATCATTAGAGACGAATCTTGTTACTATGCTCCTCAAGGTCAAACGAAAATAATGAATGAAGGTTGGGCGGCATATTGGCACTCTTTTGCCATGACTTCCGGTATTGCAGATGATTCTGAAGTGATTGATTATGCCGACCATAATTCTGGGACTCTGGCTAAGCATCCTGGGCGTATTAATCCCTATCTTTTAGGCAGAACAATCTTTAGAGATATTAAATGGCGTTGGGATAGCCATCGTCACGGTGAAATTTATAGTCAGTGTGATGATAGCGTTGTTATGGAGAATTGGGATAGATTTATTGCTTACAAAAATGCCTTAGAAGCAAAAGCAGGGGATCGGTGGCGGGAATTTTTGTGCTTTGTACGAGCTTTAAAAGATGGTTCCAGTAAGATTCCTAAGGAAATTTACAGCGAAAGATTAATACTTCAACTTTGGCACGAATACCAAACTCTCGATGAAAGACTTCGTAAGATTGAGGAAGAGGTTACTGGATATATTCAAAAAGCTGCAAAGTGGGAAGATGTTATTAGGAAAAGCCGAAAAATTAAGGAAAGAAAATATGCTCGTTCAAGAATTACGCTTCTAAAACAGTTTATACGCTTTACTCAGCGCTCAAGAAAAATGCTTATGGGTTTCAATGAGATTAGATCATTGTATGAGGCTGGTAAATTAAAGCCAGAAGACTATGCGGTTTCAAAAAACTTTCTTGTTTATGCCGCAAGATATCCAGGCGCTTTTGTCATAGGTGATGGTACAAGAAAAATTTTTGAAGTGCGTCGCAATTACTGTGACGTAACTTTTATAGATGAATTTTTGACGAGGGAAATTGCCGAAGATTTAGAGATGTTTAGTCATACTTATGATAAGGATCAAGATGCGCAAGTTATTGAATCCTACGATTTTGAAATAGTAAAGCAAAGGATAGTTAATCAACTCACTAATGGCGGCAGTCCTGATGTTCGTGTTGAAAATGCCGATTATCAACACAAGGGAGAATTGCTTCTTAGGCACTATAGTACTGATATGGAATTAGACCGTGATTGGGCAAGAGACGTGCTTCAATTTAGTCTTTACGAATTTTGGGGAGGCAAGAAGCCCGTTTACATAGAAACGCGAAAAGACGACAAAAAATTTCTAATCGGATACGACGGTAACAAGTTCATTAACAGAGAAATTAATTAAAATTAAAACCCTATAAAAGGGTTTTTTGTTTGTTAAAAAGAAGTCCCGCCACTTATAATGGCAATGGCCAAGAGAGTCATGTTAAAAAGAAAATGCACTGCGGTTGATGTGGCAATGGCCTTTGTGTAATTTCCCTGCAAACCGCCGCATTTTAAAAACAACACAGAATACATGAATCCTCCTACTCCCTGAATGAAAATATTGGGAATTCCACCATGAAGAAAACCGAAAATTACAGAAAATATTATGGCGAACACTAATACCTTGGCTGTTGATAATCCGACTCCAGAGAGAAAGGCCAGCGGCATTCTAAAAGTCAGCTCCTCGAGGAAAGCCAAAAACAACAACAGGAAGGGAATATAAAAAGTAATTGGAATACCTCCTTTGCTCGCCATTGGAATATCAATTTGCAGAAAGTTGAACACTATAACAGCGGTGAGGCTATAAGCTAAATCTAATATAAGACAAAGTGCTATATAAAAATAAATTTTTCCCCCACAGGCTTCTTTTTCAAGCCACCTCACTCATATTCTCCTATCAAAATGCTATCTAATTATTAGAATATGATAAACTAGTTA
>CAYICO010000060.1:0-3605 GCA_964361935.1 uncultured Candidatus Saccharibacteria bacterium | reverse complement strand
GAATAAACAAAAAAATGAAAAAATTGTCGTCTATGATTTTGGCGGAGGGACTTTTGATGTTTCCGTTTTGGAAGTTGGCGATAACACAGTAGAAGTAAAATCAACCGGGGGAGACACCCATCTCGGAGGTGATGACTTTGATAAAAGAATAATTGAATATTTAGTCAACGAATATAGAAAACAAGAAGGAGTAGACATCAGCAAAGACCCTCTCGCCTTACAAAGGCTTAAAGAAGCCGCTGAAAGAGGAAAGCACGAATTATCCACTTCTGTAGAAACAGAAATAAATCTTCCTTACATTACTTCCGATGCCTCCGGCCCAAAACATTTCTTAATCAAACTTACCAGAGCAAAATTGGAAAGTTTGGTTTCTGATTACATCGATCGCTCTATTGAAATAATGAACAAAACGGTCAAAGAGGCCAATTTTGACTTGTCGCAAATAAACGAAGTAATTTTAGTTGGCGGGCAGACAAGAATGCCCGCAATGCAAGAAGCTGTTAAAAAGACTTTTGGCAAAGAGGCTCACAAGGGCATTAACCCGGATGAGGTTGTGGCTATCGGAGCCGCGGCGCAAGCCGGTATATTGCAAGGGGACATAAAAGACGTCTTATTGTTGGATGTAACGCCATTGTCTTTGGGCATAGAAACATTGGGCGGTGTGTTTACCAGATTGATAGAAAAAAATACCACCGTACCCACGGCAAAGACGCAAACATTTTCTACGGCATCTGACAATCAAACATCCGTAGAAATACATGTCCTGCAGGGAGAAAGAGAAATGGCCGCCGACAACAAAACGCTGGCAAGATTTATTCTTGATGGCATTCCTCCGGCTCCCAGAGGCACGCCTCAAGTGGAGGTAACGTTTGATATTGACGCCAATGGCATATTAAATGTTTCCGCTAAAGATAAAGCTTCTAATAAAAGCCAATCCATTAAGATAGAAGCAAGCACTAGCTTGTCTAAAGAAGAAATAGAGAAATTAAAAAATGAGGCAGCCGCTCACGCTGAAGAGGACAAGGCTAAGAAAGAATTGGTAGAGCAAAAAAATCTTGCTGAAAACATAGTTTACACCGCCGAGAAAGCTTTAAAAGACGGCGGGGATAAAATTCCAGCCGATTTAAAAGATTCCATCACTAAAAAAGTAGAGAATATTAAAGGAGTTAAAGATGGTAGCGACCTAACAGCGATAAAGTCAGCCATTTCAGATCTTTCCTCTGAATTACAAAAAATTTATAATAGTAATAAGGGTGCTCAAGGTTAAATTATTGTCATCGGTCTTAGTCAGCGTTGGTTTGGCGGCTGGCATCGGCTTTTTTTTCAGTAAATTTGCGCCGGGATCAGATCTATTGTCTCTAGCAATAACTGTTGTTTTCGCCGTATTTTATTTAGCCATCTTTCTTGTTCGAGTTCTTTTTGTCCAAAAATGGTGGATAGCGCTTGCGTTAATCGTTGCGGAGATGGCCGCCGTAAGTATTTTTCTTTTGCCTCACGCGCCAACAATCTGGGTTATTTGCGGAGCTGTCGCCGCTATTGTTGTTCTTTTTATCGCCCATTGGAGGGGAACGTCTGAAATCAGTAACGTTATAAAAATTCATTTCAGAAATTTTCAATACATGGTCTTATCCACCGCTATTATTGGGCTAACTTTATTTGGCATAGTTGTCTATCTTTCATCTATCAGCGCAAAGGAAATATACGTCGGAAAAGAACCGGTGTCTTATGTAGTAAAGTTTTTCCCCAGTTTTTCAGAGAAAATCAGTTTTGGAAGTTTGGTAGAGAGATTCGTGCAGAAAACTAATGAGCAGTTGCCGCCAGAAACCGTCAACTTTATAGCATTTAATGCTAATCAGAAAATATCAGAAATAATAGGCGTCAATCTTAATCCTCAAGAAAATATTATTGATATCGGCCAAAAAATAATAAACGGCTTGCTTGCAAAGGCGCCGAGAGAGTTCAAGGTATTTATTATTGTTGGATTGGGGGTGCTTATTTTCTTCACCATCAACAGCGGCACCTTCTTGTTTTCATGGGTAATAGGATTCATAGCCTGGCTAATTTATAGATTAATATTGACTACAAATTTTGCTCGTATTACTTTAGAAAAGTCCCAAAAAGAAAAAGTTTCTTTATAAACATGTCAAAAGACTATTACAAAATATTAGGTATAGAAAAAAGCGCTTCCGAGGAAGACGTGAAGAAGGCTTATAGAAAACTGGCTCATCAGTTCCACCCCGATAAACCCGGAGGCAATGCTGAAAAATTTAAGCAGATAAACGAGGCTTACCAAGTTTTGTCCAATAAGGAAAAAAGGCAGCAGTATGACAGATTTGGCAGAGTATTTGATGGCCAGCCGAGCGGCGGAGAATCACCGTTTGGCAACATGGGCTTTGATTTTGGTTTTGATCCAAGTAATTTAGAGGATCTCGGAAATATGGGGGATGTTTTTGAAGCCTTTTTTGATGGATTAGGAATAAGAAGAAAAAGAAAAACATATGAACACGGCTCTGATTTGGAAGCTGTTTTAGAAATAAGTTTAGAAGAAGCTTTTAGGGGCGTAAGCAAAACTGTAAACGTTGAATCCTTTGTGCCGTGTTTAAAATGTGCTGGCGTTGGATATTCCGCAAAAGAGGGGCTAGAAACATGTTCTAACTGCAATGGACAAGGAGAGATTAAGGAAAGTAGGAAAAGTTTTTTTGGCAGCTTCACCCAAGTTAAAATATGCGCAAAATGCGCTGGCAATGGACAAATTCCTAAAAAGCCATGTCCAGCATGCTCTGGATCCGGAAGGTTAAAAGACGAAAAGAAAATTGATGTTAATATAGCTCCCGGAATAGAAGATGGACAAATTATTAAAGTGTCTAAAGCAGGAGACGCTGGTTTTAGAAGCACCTCTTCTGGAGACTTATATGTAAGAATCAAAGTTACTACTCACCCTGTTTTTGAAAGAATTGAAAATAATTTATTAATCAAAAAAGAAATTAATATTGTTGATGTTTTGCTAGGAAAGAAAATTGAAATAAAAACCATTGGAGGAAATATGTTATCTGTGGAAATACCAATCAATAAAAATTTAAATGAAGAGTTGCGCATCCCCGGAGAAGGAATGCCGAAATTGGGGTCTTCAAGCAGGGGAGATCTTTATATTAAATTCATTATTAAACAACCATCAAAATTATCCAGTAAAGCTAAAAAGATATTAGAAGACTTACAGAGAGAATTGGACTAATGCAACTAATTGATTTTTTTTGTTAGTTCTATAGACTAACTACAGAACTTCTAAATCATGGGAGATGATCCGATGCCGTATGTTCCTAGCTTAAAAACAGATGGTAAATCCAACGACAGAACAGTGATTAACCAAGCTCTTAGGCCACTTGTCAAAAGCGTTGCTTTAGAAATAACCAATAATTTCTCTTTGCGAAAAGTTTATAAAAGAGTTTTTATTGAAACCTCGGGATATCTTAGGTCTTTGCTTAAAAACCCTCATGCAAACGGCAATAGTCTTGCGTGGGATCTTGCCAAAGCCATTTACGAAACAGGCGCCAAATATGGCTATGAAGGCGCTTATCTTGGTGAATTTAATTATGCCTTTACCAGAT
>CAYICO010000059.1:0-3660 GCA_964361935.1 uncultured Candidatus Saccharibacteria bacterium | reverse complement strand
GTGTATAATACCGCCATAGGCTAAAGAGCCTAAAAACAGCACTTTGACCCCCTATTTCAAGGAGTTTCTATCATGACAGACAAGTCAGGCGGCAAGCCGAGTGAAAAGCCGAAGAGTGGACCGCTGACCGCTTCGTTCGAGGACTGGCTGGGGTTCGATCGGTTGTTGAAGAGGTTCACCTTCTTCAAGGTGGTGTTCTGGAGCATTATCGCGTTGGTGGTGTTGAGCTTTATCGCTCGACCTCAACAACAGTTGCTCCCGGGAGGAGGATCGGTCGTCGGCCCCTCACGACAATCGCAGGTACAAACGCAGCCGGTTCGACAAGGTGTTTATATCGGATTGGATTCCCAATGGACACAGATTGAACTTTCCGCGAAGCCGACCTCCGTCTTCCTGCCGGCCCAGCCGTTTCACTTGGACATTCGTCCCGGAGGCGACTGTCAGGGCTGGTTGGACTTGGGATACGAAAAGATCCCGTTGTCCATCGGCATGCCGTTGCTCAACCGGAGAATTCCGGTCATGGTGACGGTTTCTGGGAAAGGAAGTATCTTCTTCCAAGCCCAGCCGGTCAGGTACTAAGGAGGCAATCCTTCGACTTGGCTCAGGATGAACGCAAAGCCCCCCGTCCGAAAGGACGCGGGGCTTTTTAATTTCTTAGCAAAGAAATTACCCTTCCGAAGCTCGAAGAGCGAAGGAGGGTATTCCGACTAACAACTCGTTCCTAACAAACTGCAAACCACCGGTACAACTGCATAAGCTAACAGCGCAACTGCTACACCAATAGCGGCATAAATTAATACGTCCTTCGCTTCTTTGTAGTTGTGCTGAGTGACAAAGAGATAAGCCGCATACAAAACCATAGCGGCTACTATTACAAATAATATGGCTTGTCCCCAGCCAATGAGTGTGTCTACTATTCTAATAATATCGTTTATGCCACTTACTGGCGCTTGAACCGCAGAACCTCCTCCCGCTCCGTAACCACCACCTCCATAACCTCCGCCATAGCTTCCACCTCTACCACCAAAGAAATTAAACTGGGCAAAACCTAAAACAGGCAGAGACAAACCAATGATAGAAATAATTTTATTTTTCATTTCAAATTAAAAAACAACAAACGACCTTTATAATCTAATTCTATATCCCCCATAGGATTGATTCAATGATGGAAGTAACGCCATTAGCTAACAACAAAACACCAAAACCAATGGCTGCCCACAAGATCACCATTCCACCCTTTTTTGCTTTGGCCGGATTACCGGCAGAAGTAATAATTAAAAAGGCCCCCCACATCACCATCAAGGCTACTAAAGGAATAGCAATAACGATCAAAGCTTTGATAATTCTGTCAATTAAATCGGGTATTGTATAGATTCCAAAAGGATTGGGAAGTTCTTGACTGGCCCCTCCGCCAAAACCACTAACACCGCCAGTGCCAAAACCGCTTATCCCACCTTCGTTATAATATCCACTCACTCCGCCGCCGGAAGAACCCAGTTCGCTAAAACGCCCGTCCGAATACTGATATCCGGTACTATACGGCTGGGCCAGCGCCTTATTAACAAAAAAATATAATATTCCTAGCATTTTAAAATTGACAACCCGTAAGTTTATACCAAGGGCATTGGACTCCCAGAATCCAAAAGATTGTATTCACCAGTAACCACGCTGAAGCGATAACTATTATACCCACTACCGCATCCAAAATAATCTTCTTGCCCTTTTTTAATTCTCCGGGATTATCTCTAGATATAATGATAACAAACGCTCCGTAAACAATAAACGCGGTTGCGCCAACAGTGGCAATATAAAAAGCAAAATGAAGAAGGTTGTACCCTAAAGATATTAAATCTTGCAGAGTGCATCTCGCTTCATTAGTTCCCGGGTAAAGCGCTCCCGTACATTGGACGAGTAAATTCATTTAATGTTATCTTGCGCGGCGGCTCATGAGTTGCGTGACGATATTTTCGGCGTCATGCAATGCCATGGCTGGATTTTTACCGCTCATTACTGATTCTATCATTTCGGAAAAAACGTTATCAATTGCCAAATTATCAATTTGCAACCAAGAACGCGCTGTGAGCGCTTGATTGTTGCCGTATTTTGCAATTAAAGTACGCAGCGCTGGCAGTTCGCTCATATAATCAAGATATTTTAAAGAAACATCCGGTTGAGTGGTCGCAAAACGAACAAAATTCCACGACTCCTTTGCGTTCAAGCCATTGGCCGAAACAGCCAGGCCGTAGTAAAAAGGATAGTTAACGGTACCGAGAAGATTTTGCGGCACAGGACTTAAAACGATATTTAAAGCAGGGTTTTGTTGCTGGAGAAATCTAGCATGATAGCGATACCCAAACATCATCCCCATCTTTCCTTCTAGAAATGAATCCAAAGAACTTTTTTGTTTTTTATGCCAAACATAGTATTCGCTATCTGGATTGCTAAACTTGGCGTAAAAAAGAAGCGGGTCAAGTCCGCCATTGGCAAAAGCAGCTCTGGTAAAATTCTTATCGGTCATCGCGACATTATTTTGCATCATAATCAAATTTAAAATGTCGGTTGCCCGGTCAATGTTAGAATTAGAACCACCGATAGCAACATTGCCAAAGCCTAATTTTTTAACTGCGTCTTGAAACTCTAACCAATTGGAAGGCGGAGTGGCTATGCCCTTCTTATCAAGAAGATCTTTGTTGTAAACAAGGGACAGCGTATCGATATATAGTGGCAGTGCATAGACACGGCCATCAGGGGCAAAATCTTGCTCGACTACGGTAGGGAACAGAGCCCTTAATTGATCAATGTTAATAATGCTACTGTCGGCGGCTGTAATTTTATTAATATGCTTGGGAAGCCAATCGCGCTCAAACATGAAAAAATCTGGACGATCTTTGCCGGCTAAACCATTGAGTAAGGCGTTTTCATAATTATCAACCTGTACTTGATTGTATTTAATCTTAATTTCCGGATGGGCCTTTTGATAATCCTTAATTATAGCTTCCCAAATTCGACGGTCATCAAATCCCCAGAAATTGAGATTAATTTCTTTTCTGGAGAGTCTTTTCAAGCCAGGTATGACGCCAAAAATCAACAACAAAACAACAACTAGTAGAATTGTTGCTATTCCGAAAACCCACCACTGATTTTTACTTAGAGACATATAGTGCCTATGATCGTATCACCGGCATTTAAGTTCATTATCTTGACTCCTTGAGTCGCTCGGCTCGCAGTTCTTATTTCTGCAAGTTTTGTTCTTATAATCTGTCCCTTCGCCGAAAGAACAAATAGGTCTTCTTGTTGATCAATATAATGAGCAGAAACTAATTCACCGGTCTTACTAGTTATTTTAGCAGTTTTTATACCTTGTCCGCCACGGTTCTGGGATTTGTATTGGGAAATGGAGGTATGCTTGCCATAACCTTTATTCATTACTACTAATAGCTTGCCTTCTTTGGCTTGCTGTTTGTTGATGATGTTTAATGATGTGACTTTATCCCCAGATTTCAATCTCATGGCAATCACTCCGGCCGCTTGTCTACCCATTGAACGTATTTGTGATTCTTTAAAGCGAATTGCCTGCCCCTTCCATGTGGTTAAAATAATGTCGTCATTGCCCGAAGAAAGTCTTACCCAAGATAACTGATCGTCTTTTCTCAATGTAAT
>CAYICO010000058.1:0-3703 GCA_964361935.1 uncultured Candidatus Saccharibacteria bacterium | reverse complement strand
GCATACTAGATCTCTACGTGACTGGAGTTCAGACGTGTGCTCTTCCGATCTTGTAATTTTTAACAGAAATGCCATAAGAGGTGGAATCGCCGCTTAAGGGACCAACAAAGCCAATCTTGATTGTTTCTTGAACTTTTTTTTCTTCTGGACGAACTATAGAAAATGCAAAAAAATAATAACCTCCTCCCACAATCGCAATGAGTAAAAGAATGCCAATAAGATATTTCGTCATATGGTAAAGATTCTATGGAAAACTATTGCTTATTGCAAGGAAGCTCTTATAATATTAAAAAATGAACGGGAGTCATTATTTAGAGAGCGTTTTTAAGCGTATCGATGAAGTCGCAAAAATACTTCAACTCAAGCCCTACGTTATCAAAGAGTTAAAAACATTTTCTAAAGTGCTGGAGATGAGAATTAGGGTTGGCAAACAACATTTTACTGCCTATCGCGTTCGCCATGTCAACCCTTACCCCACTGGTCACCGTCCTTACAAAGGAGGCATTCGCTTCGATAAAGATACCGGTGGAGATATTAATACAATAAAAGCCCTAGCCGTTGAAATGACTTTGAAATGCGCTACCGTTGGCCCCGACTCTGAAAGAAGACTGCCATTCGGGGGAGCGAAAGGTGGAATAGGAATTAATGCAAAGCTTTATTCTAAAGAACAAATAAGAGGTATTGTGGAAAAATTTGTCGATGAGATAGGAAGTGAAATTGGTCCAACGGTGGATGTGCCGGCTCCAGATTATGGAACCAATGAAGAAGTAATGAGACTCATTTGCACTCGTTATTGCAAGTCACATTACACTTCCGGTTCAGGAGCGGTAGTTACGGGAAAACCACTAGGCAGAGGCGGAGGAGGTTGTCCTGGGCGCAAAGAAGCCACCGGACTGGGAATGTTATATGTTTATAAAACATTAAAACAATTAGGCGCTTTGCCCGCATCCGTTTTAAATATAAGCCAACCGAGAGCAATTATTCAGGGCTTCGGAAACGTTGGATCGCACTTTGGCCTGCATGCCGCCCAATTCGGAATAAAAGTAGTGGGAATCACCGAACCCAAAATTGCGATTTACAACGCTAATGGAATTAATATGGAAGAACTTTATGAATATGCTAATCAAAACAAAAGCATTGCTGGATTTCCTAATGCCCACGAAGTTTCTATGGAAAACTTACTGCGCCAGCCACACGAAATAGATGCTCCTTGCGCTAAAGAAAATTCCATTGATGATAATTGGGCCAGTATTACAGACGCTAAATTGGTGATCGAGGGGGCTAACGGTCCATGTTTTCAGAAAGCAGAGGAAATTTTTACCAAAAGAGGCGTGGTTATCGTTCCTGATCTACTGGCTAATGCGGGAGGCGTAACTGTCTCTTATTTTGAATGGCAACAAGATATTGAGGGGTCGCAATACAACAAGAAAACCGTTTTTGAACAACTAGAAAAATATATGATCACAGGCACGGAGGGCGTTGTTAGAACAGCCCAAGAATATCATACGGACTTGCGTACAGGAGCCTACATCTGGGCCATTAAATACCTTAATGATGCTATTTGCGCAAAACACGGTTGGTGAATAAAAACCCAGCCACCAACCAAAACATTGCCAGGCCGGGACGTAAGGTCCACAGAAAATGATCAAAAAAGCCAAGCGCTAGTAATGCTGAAAACATTATTTTAAGAATCTGAACTTCCTTATTTGCTAAAGAACCAATTAATAAATAAGTCGCGAAAGATAGAAATGCAAACAGGCCCACTAGTCCTACTTCAACCGCAATGGTTAGGTACAAGCTATGAATAGGACGCTCCCCCATCGCTAAAGTTAAGCCGTAACCAAACCATGGTTTTTCTTTTATCTTTTGCCAAGCTAATTGATAATCACTTAGCCGACTTTGAATCGAAAAATTCTGATAATTCAAATCCGCACGAGGTAAAATAATCCAGTTAAATATTAAAAACAGAACGACGATTGTTGTCGAAATAATAAAAAATAAACTTTTGTTAAAGTTCAAAAAAAGAAAAACGATGCTGGCCAATACCCCTACAATCCAACCGGAGCGAGAGAATGTTAATATTAAGCCCAGCCAGTTTATAAAAATTAATACGGAAAATAAAACAATAAACTTTCTATCATATAGAAAGTAAATGCTTAGCAAGCTTAAAATTAAAAAAGCGGCTAGCGCATTTGGGTGTGGAAATGTCCCGTAAGCTCTAAGTAATCGGCCTCCACTAATAAATGATCTGGCTAAATTATTGTTAAGAGGACTTAAAAAAGACTCCCCAAGAAAATAAAATCCTAAGCTCTTATGAGAAATAAACTGAAAAAAACCCAACAGCGATTGAAAAATACCGCCGATAGTGAGACCGATAAATATCCACTTAGGCATAAAGCCTTTCGATGAGCTCGTGAATTAAAATAATAAAAAAAACAGTGAATGCCAAATATCCCCAAAATCTTTTAATGGAATATTTTTTTATTTTAAACCACATTAAAATTATTAAAATATTCTCTAAAGCCGCAAAAATTCCGCCTACTAAAGAAACTAAAATTAGAAAATTATTCCATCCAAGCAAATAAAGGAGGATGGGAATAAAAATAATAAGAATGCTACTGGTAATTTTTGGCCAGCCCAAATCAACCGCTAGAATATTGCGCGCATCAAAACCGAGAATAATATAAACATGCCATAGAGCCAACAAACCCATAATGGCAAGAAGAGCTAAAATAAATACTGGTAAATGACCACTCAAACTTGAAATAGCATCATCGCTAACAACGCCTCCGGTTAAAAGCAGGATTGCTAAAATAAAAAGTAAGTAAATCATACTGACAAAGAAAAAACTGTTTATAATAGTTTTAAAAACATTTTTTTTAGAGTAAGAAATAAGCTCCAAAACTCCCGCCCTCCCGGATAAGGCGAAAATTAGCGGGCCTATTGGCAGCCAAAACAGGCCTGGCATATATTTACCGTCAAAAACAATTTTGAAACTTTCCAAAGAAAAATAAGATAACGACCAAAAGAAAATAATTATTATAATCAAGGCTATTAAAAGACTGGTCAGAAACTCAATTACGGCTAATTTGCGAATGTTGAAAAAAATGGCCAAAGAAGCGAAAAACCAAAATGGAACAACAGTTATCCAATCGGGTCCCCAAAATATTAAACCCATAAATCGAGAGGCTAAAACCAAATAAATAAACAAAACTAGAATAATTATCAAAACTGAAACGATAATTCCTAAAAACTCCCCCACCTCACCCAAGTAAAGCTTGTTAAGACTTACAAAATTATGCTTACCCGGAGTTTTTAAAATAACATCGGCATACATTAAATAAGTTACCGTCATCAAAATAGTGACTGCCACTAAATAAAGCAGGCCCTTGAGCAAACCAACTTGAGCAAAAACGAAGGGCAAAGAAAAAATACCGCCACCTATAATGGCACCAATGAAAAGGCCCATAGACAGAAACTCTTTTCTACTCATTCTTACGAGAAACTATTTTCTTCAAAACTCTGTCTTCTAAGAACCAAAGGAGAATGAAGACGGCAAGAGTGAGAGCGGTAGCAAAAATTGCTATAGAATACAACTTGTAAGCAACGGCCATACCGATTGCCGCTGCCACCCATAAACCGGCGGCCGTAGTCAATCCGTGAACCCTAGTGCCATAAAAAATAATGGACCCGGCCCCCAAGA
>CAYICO010000057.1:0-3736 GCA_964361935.1 uncultured Candidatus Saccharibacteria bacterium | reverse complement strand
TTTTATATGACGCCAATTTCGTTCCTGTGGGAGAGGACCAAATACAGCACCTAGAACTCGCAAGAACGCTGGTAAGAAAATTTAATAGCAGATTTGGAGATGAATTTGTAGAGCCACAATCACTTGTTACAAAAACAGCGCGCGTTATGAGCTTGCAGGATCCCAATCAAAAAATGTCCAAATCACAGCCAGACGGATGTTTGTTTATGGATGATTCTCCAGAAGAAGTAGAGAGAAAAATCATGTCGGCCGTTACCGACTCGGAAAAAGAAGTTCGTTATGATGTTCAAAGCAAGGCCGGTCTTTCTAATTTATTGGGAATATATGCAAGCTTGAGCAATAAAGAAATTGCCGAAATAGAAAGTGAATTTAAAAATAAAAACTACGCCAAATTTAAAAAATCTCTTGCAAAAATAATAACAAAACACTTCGCTCCATTTAGACGCAAAAAAGATAAATTATTAGCCAATCAAAACAAATTGATAAAAACTGCGCAGAGAGGCAATAAGATTGCAAATAAAATTGCTGGAGAAAAAATCCTTAAAGTAGAAAAAAGGCTGGGTTTAATGTTATAGTCCGTACTAGTATCTCTAAGCACTTTTAAAGGAAAATCTGTGAAAAAGCATGGTCTTACCGAGCCGCTTTGGAAAGGCTTCGTTACATGCGTAACGCTTTTAGTAGCTTATAAGCTTATCTCATGGGTTTTGAGTATATTTTATAATTCCACTCACAGCTTGCGTGAATTGATCATGAGTTGGACTGGCGTAGAGAGTCAATGGATCGGATTTCTGCTGACCATAACGATTTTATTGCCAGTATTTTGGTTAATTGGTAAAATTCCACTTTTCAACTTGATAATTTTACTGTTCAAAAAGAAAGCGGGAATTGGATCCAGAAAATATCTTTACACCGCTAAAATTACAGATCCAAATTTCTTTGGTGGTTTTCCGATCGGGCTAGTAACCAAAGAAATAGTTAAAGACGATAAAAAATACTACAACGTCTGCTTTCCCAACCTAGGCGGCTTTTGGACCATACCGTATGTACCAGAAAAATATATTGAGAGAACTGAACACAGTATTTTTGATATATTGTTATGCTATCTCTCCTGCGGCTCTCTCTAAGAGTCGCTTTTTATTCCCAACCAAACTTTGGAATCGTCTAAATCAATTTCAATAGACCTATCTGTTTTTTCTGATTTTTCAAAAACAATTTCTTGCGCGTTAATGTCTTTCTTAAAATCTTTATTACCTTCTAAAAGATTTTGTAATTCTAATGGCAAGTCTACATGTAAAACCATTTTATCTTGAGGAGAGTATTTGGCATCATGCCTCAAACCTTGCACCGCCCTAACCAACTCTCTTATATTACCCTCATTCTTTAATTCTTCAGTTACATTTATATCTAATTCAACATCCTCTTTTATTTTTGAATCAACTATGACCTCTTTAACATTAATTTCATCAGCTAAAATTTTTAACAGCTCTTCACTAATTTTTAATTTTGAATTTTTAATTTTTAACTTTTGCAACGGTTGCCTTATCTTAATCCCCGCCCCCGCTCTTTTGGCCAAACCCAAACTGGCCAGATTTCTTACTTCATTCATTGCTTCGATTAACTTACTATCAACTAATTTTTTGCTCGCCTTGGGCCAATCCTCCAAATGCACGGAAACTCCATCACCCAAAGATTTATATAAAGCTTCACCAAAAAATGGAGTAAATGGGGCAATTAATTTACTAATCTCTATTAAAACATTCCTTAAAACTGGAAGAGCTTCGGCGCGCTTACGGGAACGACGAATGTACCAGTGAGATAAGTCGCTTACTAACAACTCCAAAACTTTTGCCGCATCTCCTATTTCGTAATCGTTAAGATTTTTTTCTACATCCAGAATTGTTTCATTTAATCTAGCGACAATCCATCTATCCAAAATATTTTGGGAATCAGGAATTATGAATTTGGAATCAGGAATATTATAAGTCGAGTAAAAAACATAAGAATTATAAAGCAAGGAAATAAAACGCCTGAAAGTTTTTCCCAAATCCGCTTCATCAAATTTTTTGGGTTCAGCCGGCGGATTAATTGTATAAAAATACCACCTCACAACATCCACGCCATATTTATTTATTATCTCCCAAGGATCAACAACATTGCCTTTGGATTTAGACATCTTTTGGCCATGTTTGTCTAAAAGATGTCCCAATGAAATAACATTTTTATAGGGAGCGCCCTCTTCTAACAAAACACCAACAGCTAACAGCGTATAAAACCAGCCGCGGGTTTGGTCAATTGCCTCACAAATATAATCCGCGGGATAATGATCCGGATGTTCACCGCTTGCAAAGGGCATGCCCCCGGAATCAAACCAAACATCAGCCACTTCTTTTACTCTGGTCATAGAACTCTTGCATTTTGGACAAATTAATTTCACCTCATCAATGTACGGACGATGCAAATCTTCCGGTACAAAACCGCCATTTTCTTTTAGTTCTTTCTTACTACCAACTACTAACTTTTCCTCACACTTATCACACTCCCAAATAGGTAACGGAGTTCCCCAATACCGTTCACGAGAAATAGCCCAATCTTTTACTTCTTGAAGCCACTCACCAAAACGTCCTTCTTTAAGATATTGGGGAATCCAATTTACTTTATTGTTTGCCTCAAGCAAGTCATTTCGCAACTTGCTCATTTGTATAAACCAAGAAAATCTAGGGAAATAAATAAGGGCATTGGAACAACGCCAGCAAAATGGATAATCATGCTCAATAGTTGTTTGATGAAAAAGCAAGTTCCTTTTTATGAGATCCTCTAATATATCTTTGTCTGCTTCTTTAATATGCTTACCAGCACCAGGTAAGCCGGCTTTCATTCTTCCTCTGTCATCAATAGTAACCGGAAAATCTTTCATTTTGCTTTTCATGAGGTTTAAGTCATCTTCACCAAAAGACGCTATATGAATTAAGCCAGTACCCTCATCCGCACTTACGAAGCTTGCCTCCACCACCTCATGAGGCCCTTCGTTTGCATATAGAGGTTCGTATTTCAGTCCAACTAGTTTTTTTCCAGAAATTTTTTCTATAACTTCTATTTTTGTATCAGCAGAAAAAGGCGGTACATTAGCCGCCCAAATATATTCACCATTAATTTTATATTTTGTGTAAGTAAGTTTCGGATTAATAGCAATCGCTAAATTCGCCGGCAGAGTCCATGGAGTAGTTGTCCAAGCCAGTAAATATTCATTAATTTTGAATTTTGAATTTTGAATTTTGAATTTAACGTATATTGATGGATCTTTAACCTTCTTATACGCTCCCGGCTGTCCTAATTCATGGCTGGATAAAGAAGTTTGGCAACGCGGACACCACGGCACTATTTTGTAAAATTTATTTAGAAGCCCTCTTTGATCAATTTTCTTAAAAATTCCCCAAAGTTTTTCTAAATATTTATTCTCGTAAGTTATATAGGCATTATCAAAATCCAACCAGAAACCAACTCTCTCCGTTAATTTTTCCCATTCATCCTTGTATTTCCAAACGGATTCTTTAGCTTTTTTATTAAATTCGGCAATACCAAACTTTTCTATATCTTGTTTATTCTTAATCCCTAATTGTTTCTCAACTTCAATCTCTACAGGCAATCCTTGCGTATCCCAACCAGCACGACGAGGCACATAATAACCCTGCATGCTTTTAAAACGCAAAATGATATCCTTAAAAACACGAGTTAATAT
>CAYICO010000056.1:0-3753 GCA_964361935.1 uncultured Candidatus Saccharibacteria bacterium | reverse complement strand
GGTGATAATAGTATGAGTATTAATTTTAATTGTACTAATTGCAATGTCACAACCGATTGGCGTCCTTACCCTTCAGTATCTGGAGGCGGCGGTGGAGGTGGTGGTGGAGGCAGTGGAGTTGGCACCGGCGTTGGTAGCGGTGGTGGCACAGGAGAGGGAAGCAGTTCTTCACCAGTTGTCGATACCGAGCCCCCGGTAATAAAAATTACTTTTATTAAAAATAGCTACACTTCAAATGAAGAAGTGATTATAGCAGGCACAACAGAAAACAATGCCAAAATTACTTTATTAGTAGATGGTAATTATGGTTTATTTGATGCTGACCAAAATGGAAATTGGTCTATAACTCTTGGAAAAATGTTTCCAGGTACACGTCATTTGCAATTAACCGCCAAAGATTTGGCTGGCAATACGGGAAAACCAATAAGCGTTGATTTTGAAGTGATAAAGAGCGCAGTAACCTTGCCACCTCCATTTACATTAGTTCCTCCTTTAGGACCGATTTTAAGAGAATTGTTGCAAGGCATAAATTATTTATTACCTCAGTTTTTTCAGCCAATAGCAAAAAATGTGCCAGTGCCTACGGTTGTAGTTACTGTTCCTAAAATTACGCCACTTGCTTTTGGAGGAACTTTTCGTTACATATCAACAAAAGCGTTAGCAAGATTTGTTTTGGCTCCCTTGCCAGCAGATATTAAATTGTTGGCCCAAAAATTCCCGCAAATACAAAAAACCTTTAGCCAAATTGGAATCCAAAAAATTACCGATGTCCAAAAGTTAATAAATATCAATTTAAAATTGCCAAATTTAACAGAAACCGTTTTACCGGAGGCAAAAATTACCGCAGGAAAATTTGGAGTTTTAAGGGGCATTCCAGTTGAAAAATTATCGGTGGCAGATAAAGATAAAATTACTTCTGCAATTGTTTTTGCCAAATCTGGCGGAGGCTTAGTTGATTTTGATGTTGCCTTATCTCTCAATAATAAGGGTGAAACCCAACAAACAATACAAACAATTGTTGGCCATTCATTACAGTTAGTTGTAAAGCCAGATAGACCAGTTAAGAGAGTTATAGGGTATATCGTTTTCAAATCTAAAAAATATAATAGTCCGACTTTACAAATTCCGTCAAACAAAATGACAGCTTCTTTGCTTTTTTCCGATCCTAATTTAATTGCGAATGTTGGCAAAAGCCTATCAATTCAGATTGAAGGAAATAATAAGAATAGCCCATTATTAATAGAAGCCGAAGCAGATATTAATAATAATACACCAGATATTGAGAGAAGATTAGTTTTAAGCGCCTTTGAATATGAAGATAGCGGCAACGGCGTTTATACCGCTACCGTTCAAATGCCGGTAGTTGACGGAGAATATGAAATAATTACCGTTATGGATTACGAGGATGTTACCATTGCGTCAAAAGAAATAAAATTAATTACGGTGGTTGACCCAGAAGGATATGTCTATGAAAAAAATGGAGCCTTAGAAACTCGTATCGCCGGAGCAGTTATTTCAATTTATTGGCTAAACCCAGATACCAAGCAATACGAGCTTTGGCCGGCAAAAGATTACCAGCAAGAAAATCAGCAAACCACCGATGTAAGAGGCACATATTCATTTTTGGTGACCAATGGATATTATTATTTAAAGGTCGACGCGCCTGGTTACTTAAGTTATGAAGGCAAACCTTTTACAGTCAAAGAGGGGAGCGGAGTCCACATAAATATTGAATTAAAAACAAAATATTGGTTTTTGAAAATTATCGATTGGAAAACTCTTTTGTTGAGTATGGTTATTCTTATGCTACTGTATAATTTTTACAAGGACAGGAAACGAGAACAGTTAACCTAATTAAAGTCGCAAAAATATTTTGAAGATTTAGACATTAAAAATTATTTAGAATATTATTTAGAATAATTAGAGTAATTAGTATAATTAGAATAATTAGAAATAATATATGCAATTAAACTATTCATTACCACTAAAAATATCAAATAAAAAAATAATTCTTGCGGGGGTAATTGTATTATTTATTCTTGGAAATATCTTTTTTGCTGTTAATTATTTTTTACAAAAGCAGGAAACGGAGAAATTACAAAAAGAAATAGCAACACAACAAACCAATGTAAAAGTGTTAAATTTTTCAAAACTTTTTATTCAGAAAGTTTTAAAAACAGATAAGCCAGTTTCTTTTGAAGATAGATTGCAATTGGAAAACGCGGTAAGAAATATCAATGACCCCGAAATTTTATCCAAATGGGAGCAATTTACCGGTGGCACAAATGAAGCCCAAATACAACAGGGAGTCAAAGATTTATTAGAGGCATTGATAAATAAAATTTTACAATAATCCAGCCCCCTATGCTTTATGTTTTTATTCAGCAAATGTATAAAGCTTGGAGGGCTGAGTTATACACAGATAGACATTAATAATGAATGCATGGTAAAATAAAAATGTGTAATGTATTAATAGTTTATGGAGAAAAAGAAATTTTTAAATTTGATAAAAAATATTTTTTTACCCAAAAAAAATAATCTTTTTTTATCTATTGTTTTAGGACTCATTGTTGCTGGTTTGTTTTCAGCCGTTTTTTATGTTATGGCTTTGCCTTACAGCCCGGGAGAAACCACTAATCCAACTTGCCTGCCCACAGATGCTAATTGCACGGTTGTTGCTTCTATACCCTACACCGGGGCAACCGCCGCAGTAGACATTGGAGCCCAAAATTTTACCACCACAGGTATCGCAACGCAAAGAACTCTTCGTCTTTCCGGTTCAACCTCCGGTTATGTTGGCTTTCAAGGAGCAGCTGCCGCTGGAACCACAACCTACACGCTCCCCTCTGCCGATGGAACAAGCGGGCAACAATTAAGCACCAATGGATCAGGAACGCTTTCTTGGACCGCGCAGAGCGGTAGCGCCGCTCTTTCAGCCCTCACCGCGGCAACTGCGGCAAACACGATTGCCAACGGAACCAACACTGGGCAGGTCTGGAACTGGGCACCGACGGCCGACAGCGTCAACGCTTTTACCTTCGGAGAGACTACCGCTGCGACAGGTGGTACCAGCACTGCCGGTGTCCCAAATCAGGTTTTGCTGAGGCTCAACACGCTGGCCGCCAGCACGATGTCCCCGCTGTCAGTCTATTCGCGGGCGGGGCACGTCTTTTCAGTGTCGCCAACGACAGCACAGATATTATTCACGGCTGGCTCAGCGTCGGCACCTTCTGTTGCATTTTCTGCTGCTACAAATACTGGATTTTACTTTGAGGACTTAACGAATCATGTTCTTACGTTTGTGGGTAATGGCAGCGAGACGTTGCGGCTTGATTGGGGAAATGGGAAGGTTGAGATTCCATCAGCCGCTCGGCTGGTAAACAAAGCGACAAATGGGTCTGCTGCTAATCCAGACATACAGTTTCGTGGTAGTGCAGGCTTGGGTGTGTTTGCTCCATCAGCTAATGTGTTAGCCGTGGCATTGTCTTCTACGGAGAATGTTAGATTCATCACTGGGGCGATTCAGCACTCAATCGGCACAGCCGACGCCGTCTCCTACGCGATCAACTCTCGCAAATCTCGTGGCTCGGTCGCCAGCCCGACCGTCATCACAACAGGTGATGATTTGCTGACGGTGAGCGGCTACGGCTATGTCGGAGCGACGAATACCTATGTTGAAGCCGCACGCATCCTCTTCGACTCGACCGGAACGATTGCGGATACCACGACGGGTGTAGGGGGCATCATTTCATT
>CAYICO010000055.1:0-3987 GCA_964361935.1 uncultured Candidatus Saccharibacteria bacterium | reverse complement strand
TTTTGACGTATTTAAGTTGGTGCCCACAGCAATCATTTTCACACCAGATTGTTGAGCTCGTTTAATAACTTCTTCTCTATCCTTATTGTAGACGGGAAAATGAACGTGGGTATGAGCATCAAACAAAGTCTTCATATCCTAGGAAACAAATTTATTTTTGTTCTGCCCTCAATGCCATCTCTTATTTTTGTGGCTGTTTGTGGCAAAAATGGTATTAATAAATTAGCAATATTTTTCAACAAAAAAACCAGATTGCCAACAACCACAGCGTCTTTAGTTTCCCACGGTTTTTTCTCATTTATATAAGCGTCTCCAAAGGAAATTAATTCCCAAATAGATGCCAAGGCCTCGCTAAATCTATAATCAGCCATCTTTTGTTTAATTATTTGGCTAGTTAATTGAATTTTATTTTCAGCCTCATTATCTGTTATTTTCAATTCACTACCCTCCAATTTTGACGCGAGCGTTAGCACGCGAGCAGTAAAGTTTCCCAAACCATTAGCTAAATCGGCATTATATCTTTCCTCAAATTTTTTATAACTAAAATCACCATCATCGGTTGATGGAATTTCACGCAACAAATAGTAACGCACTGCGTCTGCGCCATATTTTTTTACAAGCTCTACAGGGTCAACAACATTACCTAATGTCTTAGACATTTTTTGACCGTCAACAGTAATATGACCGTGAACAAAAATGCTTTTTGGTAATGGCAATTTTGCCGACAGTAACATAGCCGGCCAAAACAAGGCATGAAATCTTAAAATGTCTTTACCAATACAATGTAAGTCGGCTGGCCACTGATCTTTTGGATATAAATAATTACTTAAAGCATCTGCCCAAACGTAGACGGTTTGTGTATCATCGCCAGGAACTGGCACCCCCCAAGATAAATCTTTTCTTGGACGGGAAAAGCTAATGTCTTCAACCTCTTGATCTATAAAATTAGTAATCTCACGAGCTCTGCCTTCCGGAGTTATTTGTAACTTACCGCTAGTTATTAGGCCACGGACTTGGGAAGCATATTTTGAGAGTTTAAAAAAGTAATTTTCTTCTTCAATAATTTCTGGTTCTTTTCCATGATCTTTGCATTTCCCATCCGACAAATCTTTTTCAGTAACAAAAGCTTCATGACCAACGCAATAAAGCCCCTTATAATTTTTTTTATAAATATCGCCCGCCTCAACTAACTTATTCCATAAAGCAACTACATTGGGCCAATGGTTATTTTGATCAGAAGTACGAATAAAATCATCCCAAGAAATATTTAAGATATCTTTCAGCGCCTTAAATTTTGCCGCATTCTCATCAACAAAATCTTTTGGGTTTTTTCCGGCAGCAGTAGCGGCTTTAACAATTTTTGCTCCATGCTCATCTGTTCCTGTTAGAAAAAAAACGCTATCGCCACTAGCGCGATGAAAACGCGCAATCACATCTGATTGTATTAGTTCTAAAGCAAATCCGAGATGTGGCGCCGCATTCACATAAGCTATGGAAGTTGTTAGATAAAACTTGTTTGACATGATAGTAAGTAGATGTTACACTGCCACATAGTTGTTTGGCAAATCCTGGAGAGCTCACATGCGTAAAACCTCCTTGATGGGAAGAATTTCTTTGATGGGTCTATCTTGTACTTTATACAAAAATAACAGAAACGGAAGATGGATTTTAGGAACAAGGCTCTCTGATAGTGAATTGTTCAACAAATATACTCATCAAATTTTTGAAGACGATCTTTTGGAATTTTGGCAAACAGAGAAATCAGTCTTTGTTGAGACTAGATTTACAAACCTAAAGCACCTTTGGGCAAAACTTAGAAAACCAAAATTAATAGAACAGTAAAACCGCCTATGGCGGTTTTTCATTTACAATCCCAATCCCCTTCTCTTTTGTTTGGTAGCAGTCCAATCTTCCACCACCTCTTGCAATAATACTGCCGCAGGCACCGCTAAAATTAATCCGACAAAGCCAAATAGCGCGCCGCCAAATAATATTGAAATCATAACCACGGCTGGATTAAGACTTGTCGTAAATTTCATAACTGAAGGCACTAAAACATGGTTTTCAATTTGTTGAATAATAACGAATAAAGCAAAGGTATAAATAGCCAAGGTGACTGATTGCGACGCGGCTAATAAAACTGCCAGACCGCCTCCAAAAATAGGGCCGACAAAAGGAATAATTTCAAAAATACCGGCTAATAATCCCAAAATAAGACTGTAATCAATATCCAAAAGCCAAAGACCGATAAAAACAGATATGCCGACTATAAGACTTAAAATGAGTTGGCCTTTTAACCAACGACCAATTTTTTTTCGAACACGAAAATAAAGGTCAAGAGTGTAATCCTCGTAGGCTTGTGGCACGATTGCGGCAAATAATTTTTCCACCCCGTCTTGCCCTACTGTCAAATAAAAGGACAAAATAAGTACTGCGACGGCTAAAAATACTCCTCCAAACAAAGAACCAGCGACGCTCAGTAAAGAAGCGGTGCCACTTATTAATTTATCTGTTAGTCCAGTTAATTTCTCGCCAATTGTCCCAAATGCTTTGGAGGCATCCAAGAATTCCAAAAAAGGATCGGCATAGTCCTTAAAATTCAAAAATAGATTAGTAAATTCAGAAACAGCAATAGGAAGAACGGCATAAACCAATGCGGCTATAAGAGTTATGGCGCATATGAAAATAATCAAGGTGCCTAATATCCTAGGCAATCCTTTTTTTTGCATCCAAGTCACCGGCCCATCTAGAGCCGCCGCTATTACAATTGCCAAAAATAACCCCAGTAGCACTTCCAGCCCCCTGTAAACCGCCCAAGCCAAAACGGCCATCAAAATAATCCTCCACAAACTGCTCCAAGATATTTCGAAAGGTAACTTCTGCTCCATTGACTTTATGATGCAATAAACCTAGATAAAGCGCAAATCTTCCTCAAATTCCCTGAAATCCTTAAACGGGCCTATTACTGCTAAATTAAGACGATCGTCCCTAAAGACCTGTTTAGCAACAGATAATATGTCATCAGCGGTGACAGACTTAATATTCTGCAAAACTTCTTGAGGCGAAAGAACAGATTTAGTCAAAATTTCCTGTCCTCCATAAAAAACTGCCTGAGCATCGGAAGTTTCCAAGCCCAAGATTAAATTGCCGCTTAAATGATCTTTAGCTCTTTGCAATTCTTCATTTGTTATTTTTTTGTCAACAAATTTTTTCATTTCATTTAAAACCGCTTTTAAAACAATCTTCGCTTTAGTGTTATCAAGCCCCGCCCTAACTGTCAGTTGACCGCAATCAGTATGATAACCGGTACTCGCGCTGACATAATAAGCCGCTCCTAATTTTTCTCTTACGCACTGAAATAATCTAGAGCTCATTCCACCGCCTAAGGCATCAGCCAAAACATCCAAGGCAAACCGCCTCTTGTCAAAAGTATCAAAAGCCCTGCAACCAATCACAATATGAGTTTGATCAAGAGCTTTATGTTGTAAAAGAACAGCGGGTTTGCTCTGCTTTTCGATGGTTTTTTCTTTTCCAAACTTTTTGGAAACCGGTATAGATAAAAAAGTTGCTTCTAATTTTTTAATAGCGCTCTCTTCTTCAAAATTTCCGGCTAACACAACAGTAGTTGCTTGAGCCACGTAATGAGCGCTTCTGTAATTTAAAAAATCTTCTTTTTTTAGTCTCCTTATAACTTCTTTTTTACCGCCAACCGGCCAACCGGCTGGCTGATCACCGTACATAAGTTCATCAAGCAACTCCGCAACTTTATTTGGAGGCAAGTCCTCGTACATATTAAGCTCTTCTATTATTACCCCCTTCTCCTTTTCAATTTCTTCAGAACTAAAAACGGGATTGAGATACAAATCCGAAACGATACTCACAACTTTATCTAAATGACGATGCTCCGCTTTAGCGTAATACCCAGTGTACTCTTGGCTTGTAAAAGCATTATAGGCCGCGCCAATGCCATCCAATTCTCCAGAAATA
>CAYICO010000054.1:0-4000 GCA_964361935.1 uncultured Candidatus Saccharibacteria bacterium | reverse complement strand
GGATATGCTCTTTGGAACGTTTGGAATGGAGAAATTTTAGATTAAACTAAATAATTTGTCGCTTCACAAGGAACTTTAGGCATTATTACTGAAATAAAATTTAAACTCATTAAACCTAAAAAATATTCAAAATTATTAGTTATTTTTTTAAAGGATTTCAAGCTTCTAGCGCAAGTTGTTGGCAGGGTCTTAAGACAAAGTCCGGAAAGCTTTGAGTCATTCGATGATCACGCTTTGAGGCTGGGAATTCGCTATTTATTTTTTCGTTTTGCGTTCCAGTTTCTGCCAGAACTTTGGATGGTGTTAACGAGCGGATTACCAAAATTAGTTTTGTTAGCCGAATTTACCGGTGATTCTCCAGAAGAGGTTGTTGAAAAGGTATTGAAGGCACAGTCTGAATTAAAAGACTTGAATTTAAAAACAAGAATTACAAAAAATATAAGTGATGCGGAAAAATATTGGACAGTGCGTCGTGAGAGCTTTAACTTGCTAAGAACAAAAATTAAGGGTAAAAAGACCGCTCCGTTTATTGACGATATAATAGTGAGACCAGAAACTTTGCCAGAATTTTTACCCAGATTAGAGGAGGTGCTGGGTCAATACAAAATTATTTATACCATTGCCGGTCATGTGGGTGATGGTAACTTCCATATAATTCCGTTAATGAACTTCGATGATCCGCAGACAAAAGTAATAATTTCTGAACTTTCTGACAGAGTTTATAAGCTCGTTTTCCAATTTCACGGATCCATGACCGCAGAGCATAATGACGGGCTTATTAGAACGCCGTACTTGAAAGAAATGTTTGGCGATCATGTCTATGAAATTTTTGTGAAAGTAAAAAATATTTTTGATCCAGATAATATTTTCAATCCCGGTAAAAAAGTTGGCGAGCAGAAGCAATGAGGGTTGTAGTTTTTGGAAATAGAAAAAGAGACATAGAGGGGTTAGTCAAAAAAGTGGGGTTTGAGTTAGTGGATGCAAATCCTCAATTTGTGATTAGTTTCGGCGGTGATGGTACCTTAATGAAAGCAGAATATAGCTTTCCTGATATCCCCAAAATTATTCTTAGAGACAGTCATATCTGCAAAAAATGCTCGGCTTTAAGCAATGAGGAAATTTTGCAAAGAGCAAAAAAGAAACATTATAAAGTTGAAAAACTATTAAAATTAGAAGTATGTGCTGGCGACAAAATTCTCACTGGCATGAATGACATAGTTGTTCACAATAAAGATCCTCGCCACGCTATCCGCTATCATATCAGTATTAATAATAAAGATACTGGCAAGGAGATTATAGGGGATGGCATAATAGTTGCTACGCCTTTTGGGTCAACTGGTTACTATCGCAGTATTACTGACAGTTTTTTTGAAGTTGGCATAGGTTTGGCGTTTAATAACAGCACGGAACAATCTGACCATGTTATTCTTAAGGAGGATAGCGCAATAAAAATGTCCATCGTTCGTGGCCCGGCTATTGTTTATGCTGATAACCAGGAAGAAAGTATTGAGCTTAACGACGGAAGCAGTGTTTTGATAAAAAAATCTAAAACTTATGCAAATGTTCTTAATATTAATTAGTTTTACTGGTTTTGCTCTGGCTTTTTATATTCATCACACAAAAAGAAGCAACGAAAAACTTATTTGTCCTTTGAACTTGGATTGTGACGCTGTTATTTACAGTAATTATTCAAAATTCTGGGGAATGCCTGTAGAAATCTTGGGTCTTGTTTATTATGGATTGATTGCGGTTAGTTATATTTCCTTAGAAATTTTCCCCTTTTTAGCTGTCCCAACCGTCATTTTTATTTTGTTAGGCGTTTCAATCGTTGCTTTTATGTTTTCTTTGTATCTAACTTTTATTCAGGCTTTTAATCTAAGGCAGTGGTGTACTTGGTGTTTAATATCGGCAGGCATTTGTATTTCTATTTTCGCTCTGTCTTTAACAAGTTCACAATTTAGTCTTAATAGTCTTTTAACTCAACACAGAATTTTTGTTTCTATACTGCATTTGTTCGGCGTGGCTTTGGGTCTTGGGGGAGCGACCATAGCCGACATAATGTTTATGAAATCATTAAAAGATTTCCGTATTTCCGAAATAGAAGCCGATGTTCTTCATACTTTGTCGCAGGTAATATGGTTTGCCCTGGCAGTGCTTCTTTTAAGCGGTGTTGGTTTGTATATTCCTCACTCGGAAACGCTCATCTATTCGTCAAAGTTTTTGGCGAAAATGGTAATATTTTCGGTAATTATTGTTAATGGATCGCTTCTCAACCTTATTATTTCTCCTAAGTTGGTGAAAATTTCTTTTGGTGGGAAGCATGATCACGAATCTGGTGAATTGGTTCGTTTGCGTAAGCTCTCTTTTGCTTTGGGGTTTGTTTCTATAATATCTTGGTACTCGGCTTTTATTTTAGGATCGCTTAGATCCGTGCCGCTAGGGGTTTTTAATATTTTATTAATTTATTTTGGGGTCCTAATTTTAGGAGTGGTCGCTAGTCAGCTTTTAGAAAGTTGGTTTATAAAAACCACTAATTAATTTTTTTAGCAGACCATTTAGTTGCTTGATTTAAGGAGGCGAATGTTCCAGCATCGGACCAAAATCCATTTATCGTTTCCGCTGTGAGCATTTTTTTCTTTACATAAGCATTATTTACATCGGTTATTTCAAGTTCTCCCCTAGAAGATGGCTTGAGATTTTTTATAATGTCAAAAACTTGATGATCGTATTGATACAGGCCGGTAACTGCATATTGAGTCGGTGCCTTTTTAGGCTTTTCAATAATTCTTAAGACTTTTAATCCTTGAAGCATCGGAACGCCAAATCGTTCTGGGTTTTTAGTTTTTTTAATAAATATTCTAGCTCCATTATCAAGCGGCTTAATTTTTAAATTACTGTCAAAAATATTGTCTCCCAATATTACTGTTATTGGTTTTTGGTTAGCAAAATCTTCTGCAAGATATAATGCATGAGCTATACCACCAGCCTCCTCTTGAATTTTGTAAGTAAATTTTGCTTTATATTCTTTTCCAGAGCCCAAGTATTCAATAAAATCGCCGGCATGCTCTCTACCAGAAACAATTAGAATATCTTTTATTCCAGAATTAAGAAGAGTTTGGAGGGGATATTCTATCATCAGCTTATTAAAAATAGGCAATAAATGTTTATTAGTTATTTTAGTTAATGGCAACAGTCGCGATCCTTTTCCTCCAGCTAAAATTACTCCTTTCATAACCAGGCGTTAGATTTTGCTATTAACGGCGACCACCATTTTTCATTTTTTCTGTACCACTCTACTGTGTCTTTCAGGCCGTCTCCCCATTTTGTTTTTGGAGTCCAGCCCAATTCTTTTTGTATTTTAGCGCTATTTAAAAGATAGCGGGTATCATGTCCCGGCCTGTCGGGTATTATTTTTTTCAAGCTAGATGGCTTGTGAAGATTTTTTAATATTTCGTTGGCGATATCGTCTATACTTTTTTCTAATCCGGTGCCGACATTGTATTGTTCGCCGATTTTTCCGTTACAAAGTATCAAATCAACCGCCTTGCAATGATCTAAAACGTGAATCCACTCCCTTTTATTTTTACTTGATTGGAAAACTGGCAGAGGTTCATTTTTTAATGCTTTTAAAATAAATACTGGTATGACTTTTTCTGGAAATTGATGACTGCCGTAGTTATTACAGCAGTGGCTGATTGTAATTGGTAGTCCAAACGTATGGAAATAACTTTTTGTAATGTGATCGGCGGCAGCTTTGGAGGCGTTATATGGCGTTCTCGGTTGGAGGGGGGAGTTTTCGGAAAAACTTTTTTTACTGCTAAGCGGCATTTGGCCAAAAACTTCACAGGTGGATATATGATGGAATCTCTTGACTTTATTTTTTCTGGCTGTCTCTAACAACATGGCAGTACCCAGCGCGTTGGTTTTGGCGAAATCGATGGGATTATTGACGGCCTTATTGTTATCAGATTCAGCGGCAAAATTTACTACGCAATCTACA
>CAYICO010000053.1:0-4060 GCA_964361935.1 uncultured Candidatus Saccharibacteria bacterium | reverse complement strand
TACGAGATGTAGCCGTGACTGGAGTTCAGACGTGTGCTCTTCCGATCTATCAGCCATACTATTTTTACCTAACACGGCAAAATCCCAATCGCTCCTTATCTTCCAACCCTGGTGGTATATCAGAACCATCATTGTTGCTCCCGATAGACTGGGACAAGTTGAATGGGAACTAAGAAGACAAACCTATATTTCCGAAGAAAACTGGAAAAGAGTAATTCAGCTCGACTTACAAGGATTTTTAATATTCTTTTTAGGAAATTTGGGAATGAGATTTTTAAGTCTATTTATCCTGCCAAAATATCTAAAGACCTTTTTTAAAAATTATTTTAACCAGTTGTTATTATCTGTTAGCCTAATCTCCTTAATATTTCCAATATTATTTATACAAAGGGGCGAAACTGCCGGTACCAGCCAGTTTTTTCAATATTATATATTGATCTTTGGGATTTTTGCCGCAGAGGCAATAGTTTTATTAAGCCAAAGAATAAAATCCTTAATCCTAAAGATTATTTTCGCAGTCTTAATAATTTTATTGGCAATCCCGACCCAATTCGGATTACTGGCAAATTTTTATCACAGGAGTGCTTTTGCCAAAATTGATTCCGAAGAAAAACAAGCGCTCTTGTTTTTAACAAATAACACTCCCCAAAATTCCATCATTGTAACTCCACTTTTTAATAAATACTTAAATCTTAATCTGGCTACTCCACCAATTTGGGGATGGTCAGATTCTGTATACGTTGGAGCATTTAGCAAAAGAGCAATTTATTTAGCTGACCAAGCACAGGTTGAGAATACCGGCTATGACTACCAAGGTAGAAAAGAACTTGAAGACAAACTTTTTACCACAGATGATCCGGAACTATTTAACACTCTTATTAATAAAACACATGCTGATTACCTCTATTTTCCCATCTTGCAAAAACCCAAAGTTGATCTTTCGCAAACCCTCCTTTCTAAAGTATTTTCAAATTCCGTTGTTGAGATTTGGAAAATTTAAGAAAAATCAACAGTCCTGTCAGAGTCAAAACAGTGGTTAAATAGAAAGCAAAAAAAGGCAAATCTGCTACCAAATTATTTACCCATCCGGAATAAACTTTTTCTAAAACTTCTGTTGGATAGGATATTCTATGAAATAAAACATAGGACAAAGTTTCTTCTTCCGGTTTACCATTAACCTTAAAATCCAGACTCCAGAAAGGTTTGTCGGCTGTTAAGAAGAGCTCCAGTGCATCTTCAAAGATAGAATCAGCTGATGCAATATTCCAGGTATATTTATGATTGGCAGAGTCGGGTATTGGCTCAAAGATAATTTTGACAAACTTTCCATCGGCAATGTTTTGACCATTTAAGGTAGCGGATCTCAAAAGTTTATTTTCACTATCATAGATACTAACATATACATTCTTCCTGTTGGCAAAATTGGGATTTTTGATACTGACACCAATGCCCGAAAAATTATCATCTGATGATAAAAATTCCTGGGAAAATACAAAATCACCGTAAATCTTCTTGGTATTTCCCAAAGAAGGCTGAATGTCATTGGGAATAAATTTAATCGCAAAAGTTAAAGCTGCAGGTATAGCAAGAAGTAAAATTAAAACATATATATTTATAAAAATAATCAATTTTTTCATTTACCGGATAATCTAAAACTTTTTCCTATCACCACAATGCTTATTGCAACCAAAATGCTTATTGCAAATATTATGCTATGAATTATTCCCTGTAGAAGAAGGGCGTCATAAAAATGACTGACAATTAAAAACGGGGTGGGCAATAAATTATATAAAGAACTAATTGTTGAGATAAGCGAAATGCTCATTGATCTATCGTCATACAGGACGGGTATCAAAAAAGACAGTGAAATCCAGATCCAAACAAATTTTGCTAGTTTTACATTAAAGAAATGGAAAAGAACTAAAAAGGGCATTATCCAAAGTAGCCATTGAATATGAAAATGAACAGTAGAAAACATCAAAAGTAAGGCTGCAAACAAATAATACCAGACATGTTCTAATTTTTTCTTTTCTTTTACTGCAACTGCTAGGAGCAATACCATCAGCGATATTACTCCGATCATAAGTCCTTCACCAAAACCGATTTCTATACCGGGAAAAGCAATCCGGGTGGTAAGATTAGAAACCAGTGCGGAGTGTAAAAATGCCGGAGAAAAAAAAGGCACAATAATTGTTAGAACCACCGCTAAAATCGTTACTGACATCAAAATAATTTTTTTAAAATCCTTAATGAATAGCAATAAAAAGGGAAGAAACAAAATGGGGTAAGGTTTAAATCCTATTGCCAAACCAAGTAAAATTGCACTCAAAAATATTCTTCTCTTTTGAAATAGTAGAATACTTAGTAAAGAAATTATTACCGGTATAATATCAACATTGGAAAAAATATAAATGATTGCCAGTGAGAACGGGTTAAATAACCAAAGAATAAAGGCATTTCTTTGCTGGCTTCTATTTTTTAGAAATTTTATAATTAAAAACGGAACTAAAAGATCAAGAATCAGATAGGGAAGTTTCAGAATAAAAAGATAGCGGAATACTCCCGGTTTATTAACTGCCCCCGCTTGAGCGTTGGATAACCATTCTTGAAAATTGTTTCCAAGTAAAGGCGCTGCCACCATTTGATATAGACCTAATGAAAAATAAGTTAAGGGGAAATAAACAAAATCTTCTCTTATTGGAAGTTCGTTTTTATGATCGGCTAAATAAGTATAAATATTAAAAACACCATTTTTAAGATATGAAGATTGATAATTGTAGGTTTTAATATCAGGATGAAAATAAAATGGCATTAGAAGCAACCTAATTAAAATAGCAAGCAAAAAAATTCTTTTTAAGTTTAACTCGTTTAAGATCCGAAGCATTTTATTCTTTTCTTATTATTAACAGATTATTTAGGTTATTTGGCCCGTTAATTATTTCATAGTTATCTATATATTTGGATATATTAGGTTCTGAAATAAAAAGAACCCTACCGTTGATGCTACCTAGAAATAGTTTCGTATCCTGCTCTGGAATGTTACCAATATAGACATTGTCAAATTTCTTAAATTGGTGATTACTCAATGTGTATTTGTTTTTGTTTTGATCTATAACCAGCCTTGGATCGATATTTGCATACACCGGATAAGCAAACTCAATAGCATCTATCTGATCCGATAAAAAAATATATTCGTAGTTTGGTCTTTGTTCAATAGCTTTCTCTGAAGCAAGTTTAGCTTGATATGACCAAAAATTACCGTATTCATACGGTGCAAGAAAATAAAGCTTTTGTAAAAAGAAGGCAAATTGAATAAAAAATAACAGAGAAATAATAAATATTGGTACTTTGTTTTTTTGATCAAATAAGGTAAATAAACCCAAGCCGGATAAAACTGCCAGCGGCGGAAACATAAATGCACTTCTTAGCGCATGAGGATCTCCTATAACTGCTGTAGGCAGAGGGGATAAAATTATCCATAACACAAGATAAAAACAAATTTTTTTTCGGCGTTGCCAAAAAGAAATAAGACCGGTCAAAATTAAAATAATTTCCACAAAATAAAGCTCACCGATAGTTGCCATGTTGTGCCGCGGGTTTCTATCTCCGTGAATAAATAGAAAATCCAAAGAGAAATTCTGCAAGTAATTTTCTCCCAAAAGTTTTGCATATTCAATAGGTTTATTGTGAAAATATTTTGCGAGATCATTTGGTAAATGAGTAATGTTTCTTTCTAAATTTATTTTTTGTTCAATCTCACTATTTAATTTATCCTGGGAAAAAATATTAATATTAAAAAATCTTGTCTCAGATCCTCCGATAAAAGTCTGACTAAATGAAGTTATCGCCAGAATAATAAATATAGTAACTCCCCCAAAAAGATATTTTTTTGCCCTGTAGCCGAAGTTTTCTTTTATGTCAGTAAACCAGACAAGTAAAGGTAGAAATACTGGCAATATAATTTTATACGTCGGATAGGTGTGTAGTGTCAGTCCAAAACTTAAGGCAGAAAATAGATAAAATATTGGACTTTTCTTTCCTTTTAGGAGATCGGAAGAGC
>CAYICO010000052.1:0-4093 GCA_964361935.1 uncultured Candidatus Saccharibacteria bacterium | reverse complement strand
TTTAATGCAATATCTAGTTCCACATTTTATAGAAGTAGAAGACAAGATAGTTGGTCCTTTAACAATTAGACAATTTTTATATTTAGCAATTGCCTTTATAATAGATTTTATTCTATTTTTTGTGCTGCAAATGTGGCTCTGGTTTATAATAGCCGTACTGGTAAGCGGCTTTGTAGTTGCTTTGGCTTTTCTTAAAATTAACGGCCGTCCTTTTAGCAAAATCTTATTAGCGGCCTTTAATTACTTTTGGCGCCCTCGCCTCTATAAGTGGCAAAGGGACAATAAAGCAGATCAGGCGCAAGCAACCGACTTAAGCGACCTAGAGCTGCAACTAAAAACATCCACTCAACCCATTTCTAAGAGAGAAAAGGCTTTTCGACCGTCAATTTTGGCACGCCTGCACCCAAACAAGGAAATGTTCGAGTTATTCCGCAAAGCAACAGGGGATCGGGAGATGGCGAGGCGGGTAGATTACAGATAAAATATAATTATGGCCAAATCAGAATCATTGCCGACACAAGAGGTCATTGAAATAGATCGCCTCGAAAATGACGCCGTTGTTCTAAAAAACGGGGGACTTAGAAAGGTTTTATTGGTTTCTGGGTTAAATTTTGATCTCAAATCAGAAGAGGAAAGAAACATTATTTTATTTACTTATCAAGGATTTTTAAATTCCCTCAATTTTTCCATACAACATTTTGTTCACAGTAGAAAGATTAATATTGATAATTACATGTCTTCACTTGAACAAAGAAAGAATAAAGAATCCAATGAACTTATTAAGGGCTTAATAAGCGAATATAAGGAATTCGTTGGTTCTTTGATAAGCCAGAATCCAATTATGTCTAAGACTTTTTTTGTTATAGTGCCCTATGACTCGATTGATATATCTGAAGCAAGTAAAACAATAATTAGCAAAATAACAGACATATTTAAAAAATCGACAAAAAAACCTGAAGAGAATATTAAGTCCGTAAGCCAATCAGCCCTATCCTCGCTAGAACAAAGAGTAGATCAGGTTGTTATTGGCTTATCACAGGTTGGGCTGCGCGTGGTGTCGCTAAATCAAAAAGAGTTGGAAGAGTTTTTTTATAATTTATATAACCCAGAAACCATTGAAAGGAGAAAAATAACATGAGTAAAGAAATAGAAAACATAATTGCGCCCCCGTTGATAGAAATAACTCCCAATTATTTAAAAGTTGGGAAAAAACTGGCAAAAACTCTTTTTATTTTTTCCTATCCCCGCTATCTGTCAACAGGATGGTTTTCTCCACTCATTAACGTTCCGGAGTTAATGGACATATCAATTTTTATTCATCCTATTGATACGGCTATGGCTTTAAAAAATTTAAGGAAGAAGGCGACGCAAATAGAAGCGCAAATTATAGAACAGCAGGAGAAGGGACTGGTACGCAATCCTCTCCTAGAGACTGCCTTTCAGGACGTGGAAAGCTTGCGAGATTCACTCCAACAAGCCAGAGAAAATTTATTTAATGTGAGTATTTATCTAACTTTTTATGCCGACAATTTAGAAGATTTAAATAAATTAGAGTCTAAAATAAATAATATGTTAGAAAGCCGCCTGATTTATGCCAAAAGCGCTGTTTTTCAACAAATAGAAGGTTGGGGTTCGGTTTTGCCATTAAATAATGATTACTTATCAATAAGCACGCCTCTTAATTCTGGTCCGGTCTCTTCAATATTTCCTTTTATTTCTGCGAACTTAACTTCTGACAATGGAGTGCTTTATGGAGTAAATAGGCATAATAATACCTTGATAATTTTTGATCGATTTAGTCTAGAAAACGCCAACATGGTTATTTTCGCGAAATCAGGAGCGGGAAAATCATATGCTACCAAGCTGGAAACACTAAGAATGATGATGTTGGGAATAGATATGATTATCATTGATCCGGAAAATGAGTATGAGCATCTTTCCGAAGCAGTGGGCGGGAGTTATTTTAAGATTTCATTAGCCTCCGAACATCATATTAATCCCTTTGACATTCCTGTAGTTCCAGCCGATGAAAATCCGGACGACGTTCTCAAGTCGCACATAGCTAATCTGACTGGATTGTTAAAAATCATGGTTGGTCCCATAAAACCGGAGGAGGAAAGCATTTTAGATAGAGCCATAACAGAAGCTTACGCGTTGAGAGACATAATGCCGGGCAAGGATTTTCAGAATAAGCCGGCGCCAACATTGTCTGATCTTGAATCTGTACTGGAAAATTTAGTGGGTGGTCAAAGTATCGCGCAGAGACTTTATCGCTTTACCAAAGGCACTTATTCCGGATTTACCAACCTACCAACAAACGTTAATATCCATAATCGGCTCGTGGTTTTCTCTATTAGGGACCTAGAAGAGGAGCTGAGACCAATAGCAATGTACATTATCATAAATTACATATGGAATATTATTAAAAGCAATTTAAAAAAGAGAGTTCTTATTATTGATGAGGCGTGGTGGCTGATGAAGTATCCGGATGGCGCCGCTTTCATGTTTGGCTTGGTTAAAAGAAGCCGTAAATACTATTTAGGCGTAACCACTATCACCCAAGACGTAGAAGATTTTCTTTTGTCTCCGTACGGAAGACCGATTATTAGTAATTCCTCGTTGCAGCTATTACTAAAACAGTCACCGGCAATGATTGATGTCGTGACAAAAACATTTAATTTAACAGAAACTGAAAAAGGGTTCCTTTTAGAAACTCCCGTTGGCGAAGGACTTTTCTTTGCCGGATTAAATCATGTGGCAATTCAAGTAACGGCCTCTTATCCTGAAGACAAAATTATAACAACCAAGCCCGAACAAATATTGGAACAAAGAAAGGCAAATGAGTGAAGATGGGGGATATAAAATTTCTGGCTTGGAGGCAACAATAGTCGTTGTGTTGGCCGCTTTTTTTGATATCTTAGATATTTTTGCGACATTGGCCGATGTAGCCGTAGGGGCAGGAGAGGTGTTGAAAATATTAATTAACATAATAATATCGCCAATACTTTGGTTTTGGGCTAAAATGAGAGGGGTGAGATCAGAAATGGTTTTGTACGGAGGCGCTTTAGAAATGATACCTATTTTTGGAAATACCCTACCCATCAGAACAGTGACAATTATCATGATTATTTACACTGATTGGCATCCAAAGACCGCTGCAGTGGTTCAAACAACTGCAAAAGTTATTAAACTAAGCAGTAAGCAATGAAATTCTCTTTTATTTTTTTTATAATTTCGTTAGTTTTAGCGCTGTTAGTTCCAGAAATTTTTGCCGCCTCTTTAGAGGCAAGCCTCGCCCCGTCTTTAATTATCACGTGGAAAGCTCATAACTCTGTGCCAAAGTCTTATTTAGGAAAATCTTTACCGATTGGCAAAACTTTAATTAGCGCGGCGTTGCAATTAGTGGAAAATAACAAGCTAGTGGACTTATCAAAGAACGAAGTTAGATGGTACATGGACAACAGGCTCGAAAATTCAGGCACAGGATTAACCAATGTCTCTTTTTCAGCTCCAAGTCTTATAGACGGCTCGTTTTTATTAAGAGCGGTGGTTTTAAATTACAATAAAAAAGAGCTAAATCAGTTTTTAACAATACCAATTACAAGGCCCGAGGCGGTAATTGACGGAGCTGATCCAAATCATTTAAGGCCGATATCCTATTTTTTTAATATTCCCTCCAACGGCAAATTGAAAATAGATTGGGGTGAAGATAAAAAATATATTACTATAAACATCCAAAATCTCACCAATCCTCTAGAGGTGGCGCAATCTTCACTTTTAAAGAAATGACAAAAAATATTTTTATCATTATATCACTGATCGCATTAACAACTCTTGTATCGGTTGCTCAAACTGAAAATTGCGGCCCACAAAGCAACGGCGCTTACATTCTATGCTCACCAATACCCGGTATTGATTCTACGGTTACTGATATTGGTTCGTATCTAACTAATATTTATCGTTTTGCCCTAATGATTGGGGGAATCGTGGTCTTTTCTCGTATTATTTACGGGGGACTGAATTACATATTTGCCGCTGGGAGCGTTTCGGCGCAAAGCGACGCAAAAGACGTTATCGATCAAGAGATCGGAAT
>CAYICO010000051.1:0-4108 GCA_964361935.1 uncultured Candidatus Saccharibacteria bacterium | reverse complement strand
AGAATGGGGTGAGCGATTAATGGTGAGCCTGTCGAACCATCTCACCCCCACCGCCGAATCCTCCTTTGGTCCTCTGTAGCTTTAGCGTAGGAGACCCGCTTCCGCTTTAGAGTTTTTTATGTTAAAATGTGTCTAGCTTTTTGATTGCAGAAAAGGAAGATTGAAATGAACCTAGCGGCATTTCTTGTGTTCTTGATGATGGTTATTGAGTTTTTGCTAGCAACGGCTTTAATAAATTGGCTGAATCGTGATCATATTTATATTAAGAAAGTGAATCGGCATCTTAACATCGTATATTGGTCTTTCGTCGGGTTGCTGTGCATGCTCTTCGTAAGTCTATTAATGTTTGTATGGCTTTTATTTCGCTAGTGCCGTTTGTTTTATTTTGCTGGCATCTCATTAGCGCGCTTGTGTTGGTAACGAGACGAATTCAATAACAACAAAAACTGGCTTAGCCCAGTTTTTATTTTAAGCCTCACGGAGAATATCTATAATTTCCTCATATTCTTCTGGGGCTGATGTTGGTTGCATAGAGTATGCTGGGTGTTTGCGGAATAAAATTGATTTTAAAGATTCATTGTCCTTCGGATCAATTAAATTCAGCCATACAGCAATTATGGATAATTTTGTTCTCTCTCTTAATTCTTTATCTTTTAATTCTTCTTTTGTAAGAAAATCACTTGTAGCGGATATAAAATCAATTTTATATTGCTCTCCCAAAACTTTTTCAAAAATATATTTCGCTCGTGGCAAATGGTATTCAGAAGTTACTACTCCCATATCGTGCCAGTGGTTGGGTTCTAAAAATTGAGTTTTTACAAAATAGGCATTGCCAATAGTGTCTTGTGATTCTTCTTCCAGTAAAATCTTTTCTTCTGGCACACCAAGCAAAAGAGCGCGCTCTTTCATGGTTTGAGCTTCTGTTTTTATTGGCGCTGGATTTCTTGAGAAACTTGCCTTGCCAGATAGTATTAAATAATTTGCATATCCAGAATTAAATATTTCTACGGCTTTTTCTATTCGAGATTGTGATGTTAGGGAAATTTCTCCATTAACACCTACACCTCCTCCTAAGACGACAAGAACATCCTTCATTATTTGTATTTTAACTTATTTATTATTTTTATAAAAAATATGTCGTTTTCATACGATCGTATGAAAACGACATATTTTGACATATACTAAGATGTGTTTTATACTGTTTAGCAGTAGATTGGATCGATAGTTGATTCGGTTTGTACGTCGAAAACTCAAAGGAGGGAGTCAACATGGGCTGCGAGGTGTCAGATCGGTTGCGTGATGAAATTTTTAAACAACTTCTTACAATTCATAACCAATTCAATCAAGAAGGCGGTTATCCGTATAATCCTGAAGAACTTTATTCTGCGCTCCAAGCCGTTATTGCTGGAGACTTTGCGGCAGCAAGATCTGGAGTCAGGAGCATGAGCATAATGTTTGAAGTGGATTATGAGAAAACAGTTAGAGAGCTTGTTGAGCTCGGAGGATATGACTGGGTGGATCCTAATTTTGTATATTCTCCGCTTACAAAAAATCATACCGGAGTTAAAAATATTGAAATGGCTCTCCATTGTTTTGGTTGCAAGATGTCTCCAAAAGATGTTGATGATAGTTTTGAGAAAATGGGATTGGACAGAGTTAGGCACCACGAAATTTTGACTTTAGGCATAAAGAGACCGGAACTGCAAATGCAATTTCCCATTGTCGCTCATTCAACTTTCTTAGAAGGACCGAATGGGATTCGTTTTGGAATTAAGCTTGATAGCGAAGAAGACAATCCGAGGATGCTGGGAGGCGTTTTTTTAAGCAGAAAACTGCCAGCCGACTATTGGTTTGCCGGCATTCGTAAATAGTAATTATCTGGCCTTGGCTATCACCAAGGCCAGTATTTTTTTCACGCCGCTAGCTTTCAAAACTCGTGTCGCTTCATTTAATGTTGCGCCAGACGTGTAAACGTCGTCTATAAGTAAAATATTTTTCCCTCTTAAGCTTTCTGGATTATTTACAAAAAAAGAATCTTTAATATTTTCTTCGCGAGCTTTATAATCTTTGAGATCAGCCTGATTGTCTGTGTGTTTTATTTTTACAAGATTATTTTTAATTATTTCTAATCCTAGCGCTTTATTAATGTGATTAGCCAAAACAGCGCATTGGTTAAAACCTCTTTTAAACTCTCTCCTTTTATGGAGAGGTATGGACATCAAAGAAAAATTATCAAAAGACAGCCCCGTCTTTTTTAAGTAATTAACCAATATTTCAACGATAGGTTCAGCCATGCCTATCCAATTTTCATATTTAAACTGCCAAATAAGTTTTTTGACAGCTTCATTGTCATAGTTACAGGCGGGAGCTAACCAATATTGAGATTGGGGGTGGCATTTATTTTCATTAGGAGAACGACGCAAACAAACAGAACAGAAAAGGGAATCGTACAAAGGAATGGAGTCTAAGCATTTGTAGCAAATTAGCTTGTATTTATCGTTTTTTGTTAGATTCTTGCCGCAAGTTAAACAAATGGGGGGAAAAAGAACGTCTAAGATAACATTTTTTATCTCTTCCAACATAGTAGTGCTATAATTATAGCAAGAATAGCATGTTAGATTTTTTTAGAAAAATTATTCCCCAGTCATCTTATTTGGGTGTAGATATCGGAACAACTTCTATAAAAATAGCAGAGATTTTTTCTGATAAAAAAAAGCCGCGTTTTGCCAATTATAGTTTGTTAGAAGATTTGGGTTATCTGGAGCGGCCAAACACCGCGCTGCAAACCAGCACGCTAAAACTTTTTGAAAAAGAGGTAATTGAATACATAAAGTTAATGATAAAAAGAGGTGGCTTTCAAAGTAGCAACGTTGTTGCCTCTCTGCCGTTTTTTTCTTCGTTTACAACGATTATAGAAATGCCTCTGATGCCAGAAAAAGAAATGGAAGCTGCTTTGGGATTTAGGGCTAGGCAATATATTCCACTTCCGGTTTCTGCTGTAACTTTGGATTGGATCAAGGTAGGAGAAAGAGAAGATGAAAGCGGAAACAAAAAACAACAAGTGTTTCTTATCGCTATTACTAACGAACAGGTTGATAAATATAAGAGAATTTTTTCTGGCGCAGGTCTTAATTTAGTTGCCTTGGAACTGGAGGGTATTAGTTTGGCGCGCTCTATAACGACAAATTCCGACTCCCCAACCCTTATAGTTGATTTAGGGGCGAGATCCACTAATTTATCAGTAGCCCGCAATGGACTTTTGCAATTTATTGGCCAGACTGACTTTGCCAGCGCTTCTCTTACGCATGCCATTTCCTCTGGTTTGGGGATTAACAGTCGCAGGGCCGAAGACTTAAAAAAACAGCGTGGTTTAGTAGATGCGGGACTTGGTCCAGCGCAGGAGTTATCCACACTAATGAAACCAATCCTAGATGTTACAATTAATGAGGTGAGAAAGTTGAAAGAAAACTACAAAAATACTTATCACCAAGACGTACAAAATGTGGTTTTAACAGGCGGCGGCGCCCAGCTTTTGGGTGTAGAAGAATACTTTAAAAAAGAATTAGGCTCGCCCGTTACCAAGGCTAATCCATTCGCGGATTTATCTTACGACTCTCGCCTTGATGTTTTAATGAATTCCTTGGGAGTTCTTCTGCCAGTGGCCATTGGCGCTTCATTGAGGAATTTTAAAATTTAACATGCCATCTCTTACTCCGGTTAACATAAATGAGAAACTAGCGGTTGAGAAATTGCCAGTTGGATGGCCGTGGAAATTTTTTTTATTTTCTTTGTTAGTTCTACTTACGACCGTTGTTTTGTATCTGGGCTTGGATTTTGGTTACAAACCATTTCTCAAAAGCAGAATTAAATCAATTCATCAATCCATAGAGGAGTTGAGTCAAACAATTCCGAAAGATCAGCAGGAAGGTTTAATAAGATTTTATTCTCAAGTAGTGAATCTGCAAAAATTATTGGCAAGCCACGTCAATATTTCTAAGGTTTTTAATTTTTTGCAAAACAATACCAATAAATCCATATTTTTTAATCGAGCTGATTTGATAATTGGAGAGAGAAGAATGAATTTAGAGGGCTTTGCAAGCAACTACGA
>CAYICO010000050.1:0-4140 GCA_964361935.1 uncultured Candidatus Saccharibacteria bacterium | reverse complement strand
TTTTATTTTGATTCTTTAATTTGGCAATTACTTGCCCGGTAAGTAATTGCGCGGTTTCTTCTCCAACATGCAATATGCCCAAAGAATATATTAGTCTTGCCAATGATATATTTTTTCTTTGCCGAACTTCTGCAATAATATTTTCCGCAGATTTTTCACCAAATCTTTCCAAAACTTCGATGTCCCCTTTTTGTAGAGTAAATATGTCGGTAGCATCGCTTATCAATCCTTCATCTAAAAATCTATCAATTATTTTCGGCCCTAACCCCTCAATATTAAAAGCGTGACGAGAAACAAAGTGATACAAAGACTCTCTTTGGACAGCGCTGCATTGAGGATTGGAACAGCGATACGCAACGCCGCTTTTCACAACCTCGGAATTATCAATTGGACACCTAACTGGCATATGAAATGATTTTTCCTGACCAGTCCGCAGTTCTTTTAAAACTTTTGTAATTTTAGGAATAACATCCCCCGCCCGACTCACAATTACAGTATCTCCGATTTTTAATCCAAGTCTTTCTATCTCATCAGCGTTATGTAAGGTGGCATGCGATATTGTAATGCCTCCAACCGATACTGGCCTCAAGATCGCTACCGGCGTTAAGGTGCCAGTTCTACCAACCTGCACTTTAATGTCTTCAACTATAGTTGTGGATTCTTTTGGAGAAAACTTATAAGCAACTGCCGCCCTGGGAGCTTTGCCGATTATGCCAGCATCTTGGTAAATTTTACTGTCATTAATTGTCACCACCATGCCGTCTATTTCGTATTCCATCTTTTCCCTTTTTTTCGCAATTTCTTCGTGAAAATCAAAAACTTCTTCTAAAGAATTAACTACTTTACCGTAGGGATTAGGAGAAATGCCGTACCGTTTAAGTTGTTGACGCTCTTCACTTTGTTTGGAAATACCAACTTTTAATAACAAAGAATAAGCGTAAAAATTCAGTTTTCTACTGGCAACAATCTTGGGATCTAATTGTCTTAAAGAACCGGCGGCAACATTGCGAGGATTAGCATAAGCCTTTTCCCCCTTTTCTATCTGTTCTTTATTAATACGACTAAATTCTTTTTTGGCTAAAAAAGCCTCACCCCTAATATTGAGGTGGGACGGCGGACTATCTTCTAATTTTAAAGGAATGGCCTCTATTGTTTTTAAATTTCTAGTTATATCCTCACCAGTTTCTCCATCACCACGAGTTGACCCTTGAAACAAAATTCCGTTTTCATAAATCAACTCTACCGCCAAGCCATCCATTTTCGGGTCGCAGTAAAATTCTTGTTTGATACTATAACCCAAATAATTTTCTAGTCTTTTAAACCAATCTTTCATGTCTTGTTCCGAAAAAGCATCGTTAAGAGAGCTCATTCTTTCTTCGTGTTTAACTTTAGCAAATTCTTTAAGCGGTTCTCCTCCAATTCTTTGCGTTGGCGAATCTGGAGTTACTAAATCCGGATATTTTTGCTCTAAATCAAAAAGTTCTTTCTTTAAAGAATCTAAGGCTTCAGCAGAAATCTCTTCTTTATCTAACACATGATAAAGATAGCGATGATGATTTATCGTCTTTTTGAGATGTTTAATGCGTTCTTGCGCCTGTTTTTTCTCCATTAATGGTTATATTTTAACAGAAAAAAAGCCCCCGCACCATTGCGATGAAGAGGTCGACGAAATGGATTATTCGCTAAAAAATAGCTGAAAAGCTCTATTTATAGGACGGGGACATAATTCCGGATTATCTGACGGCAACAACGGTCCGGCACAGCCAACAGACCTTATAGAATCCTGAAGACTGCCAGAAGCTAAAAATTGAGAATTGCTTTTTGGACTCATTACAGGAACTGGGTAAGAAGGGTTTACGATTTCTTGGTAAAGTTTCCATTCCAAACCAGAATCGGCGGCAAATAATGCTTGCAGAGAGTAGCCAACATTTGTTGCTTGTCTTAATTGATAGAGCATCAACAAGCCAGCAATTGTAGTAGCTCCCAAAATTGTTCCTGAAATCAGTAAAACAGCAAGAAGCATGACTTGTCCTTTCATGTTTTTATTATGAACCAATCAAATAAATAAAAAAACCCGGTCCGGGAAAGGATTACTCCTTCCCGGGCCGGGCTCTCAAAACTGCCCCGCGCCCCTTTCAGTCGGGAACATCGCCACCATGACCGCCGCCACTGTGACAATGTCCACCGCCACCGTATCCGCCGCCACAGCTGTAGCCACAACCGCCGCCATAAGAGGAGCCTCCCCCTTGGTAACTGTAACCACCACCGTAGCTACGACCGAATCCGGTGCCTGCGCGCACCTGATCCCAAACAGTGCCGCCACCACCGCCATAGCCATAACCGTAGTTGCCGTAAGCTTGCGCTTGTGGGCAACATTGTGGCTGCTGATAGCATGGAAGAGGGGGTTGCTGTTGGCATCGTGGTTGGTAGCAGTACTGCTGAGGTGGTCTACAATAGTAGACGGGCTGTTGCTGTTGGCAACAACCACCGTCGCCAGAACAGCAACCGCGCGAGCCGCCCCCGCAAAGGAGGCCACCGATGGCGCTGAAAACGCTGTCAATGACGTTGCCGACCGCGCCGACCAGACCGCCATTGCAACCCCGCTGTTGGGATTGGCAACAGCCGCCATACTGGGCGAACGCCGAGGACGAACCGAAAAACACGAGCACCATCGCCAACACAACCGCAAGCAAGCCCTTCATCTGACACCTTCCTTTCAAGAAAAGAGGGACAAAAACGACATCAAACAACTGCCCCATATTATAGTATATATGGACTTTTTTGTCAACTTCACTCTTGCCAGAAGTTAACTTGTTGTCTGGAAATTGCACAAACACAACAAATTGACGATCGTCAATTTGTTGTGTTTGTCTTTTCTCTTAATTTCTAATTCGTATCTACTCTAGTCAAAACAGCTGGCTCCCCTTCAGTAATCGCAACAGTGTCCTCAAAATGAGCTGATAGCGAACTATCCTGCATGGCGTAGCTTTCATCTTCTAACTGAACAATTTCTCCCCTACCCACGCTGACCATCGGCTCAATGGCTATCACCATCCATGGTTCTAATTTTAGTCCTTTTTTTCTCTGCCCCTCATTAAAAACGCTAGGCTCCTCATGCAAACGCCTGCCGATGCCATGACCAGTTAAGCCCTTGGCAACACTAAAACCATTTTTTCTTACATAACTATTTATCGCATAACCAATATCTCCCAAAGTTTTTCCTGCATAGCAATTCGTCAAAGCAATATCTAGAGCTTTTTTGGTAACAAAAATTAATTTCTGTCCAACTTCAGATATTTTTCCTATTCCGACAGTTAAAGCAATGTCTGTATAAAAATCCTTATAGAGAAGGCCAAAATCTATTTTTAATAAATCGCCGTTTCGCAATTTATAGTTATTAGGCAAACCATGAACAATGACATTATTTACGGAAGCGCAGATAGAAGCTGGGTATGGTTTTTGAGCCCATTCCGGACGGTAATTTAAAAAGGCAGGTCTACCACCCGCCTTTATCATTAGGTTATGAGCAATTTTGTCTAGATATCTTAGTTCAATCCCCTCAACCGCTAACAAGGAAACTTCTTTGGCAATTCTGCCTAGAATCTGACCGCCCTCTTTCATGATTGCTATTTCTTGTTCCGTTTTTAAATTGATCATAAAAGTTACTCCGCCAAAATTTTCTCCATCATCCGCTTATTAACATCTTCGACGGTACCATTACCGTCAACTGTTAACAAGCGATTCCCATAATATCCAAGCACCGGCAAAACATCTCTCTTAAAACAAGATAGGCGCTCACTTATAACTCCCGGGGAATCATCGTCTCGACCCCTCTTTATTAATCTTCCCATAGACTCGTCATCGCTAATTTCAAGATTGACAATAACAGGCATTGGACGATGCGTGGCTCTAGAAAAATCATCTAAAACATAAACTTCAGCCAATTTCCGAGGTGAACTGCTAAAGATTAATACTTCATCTCCTTTTATCTCATTTTGTATAACAGCCATCCACAATGAAATCGTTATCCAATCAGGAAAAAAATCCCCCCTATCCAATATTTCTTTTAACCAACGGCCGACAGCGGTGTCCTTAGCAATAAGTTTTCTTGCTTCGTTGCTAGTACTAATACGAGAGACC
>CAYICO010000049.1:0-4145 GCA_964361935.1 uncultured Candidatus Saccharibacteria bacterium | reverse complement strand
CAGAGAAGATAGCATCCGGCAAATAGTTGCTCCTTTTACCCTAAAAGATTTTAGTGATTTTCCGGTAACCCAATTAAACAATATTTATCTGGCAACCATGACCCAATATTCAGATAAATTTGAAGCGCATGTCATGTTTCCTCCAGAAAAAATAGAGAGCCCGCTTGGAGCGGTGTTGTCAGAAAACAATAAATTACAGTTGCGAGTCGCCGAAACAGAGAAATACGCCCACGTAACTTACTTTTTCAACGGATTAAAAGACGCCCCTCTAAAAAATGAGTACAGGATTCTAGTGCCATCAAGAAATTTAGTCCATCATGACGAACATCCGGAGATGATGGCCGAAGAAATAGGCAGCAGAGTTATGCAGTCTATTGAGGAAGGCAATATGGATTTTATATTGGTGAACTTCGCTAATCCTGACATCATTGCGCATTCCGGTAATTTCGATGCCGCCGTTAAAGCCGTAAAAATAGTTGATACCGAGATTGGGAAAATAATAAAAACTGCCCTATCTAGAAACGCAGTGGTTATCATTGCATCCGATCATGGCAATGTAGAACAGATGATAAATCCCCTCACCGGATTGCCGGAAACAAAACACGATCCTAATCCCGTGCCTGTTTACCTGATAGGAAAAGATTTTGCAAAACAGAAGGATGAGGCGACTATGTTGAAAATAGAAAGTGAAACTGTTGGCATATTAAGTGATATTGCGCCGACTATTTTGGAAATCTTAAGCGTAAAAAAGCCCGCCGAAATGAGCGGGGAAAGCTTGATTGGAAAACTAGAGTAATGTACCATCTCATGCGAAATGCATGAGATGGTTTTCGAGAAAATAAAAACAGCTCCCAACGCGCCTGGCGTGTATATTTTTTATAAAAATTCTTCTCCGTTATATATAGGAAAAGCTTCCAATTTAAAAAAGAGGTTGCAGTCTTATCTAAAAACTACTGACATTAAAAACGAAATGCTGAACAAGGAAGCTAATAAATTAAAAGTAATTGAGCTCCAATCCCCCGTTGAAGCTCTTATTACAGAAGCAAATTTAATTAAAAAAATAAATCCACAATACAATGTCTTGCGGAAAGACGACAAAAATTATTTTTACGTAGCTCTCACAAGAGAAAAATTTCAAAAGGTCTTTATTACTCATCAGCCAAAAGATTTAGAAGTGATTGGGCCATTTACCGACGGTAAGGCTATTCGGCTAGTTTTGAAAATATTGCGCCGCAAATATCCATATTGCGCTTGCTATAAGACACATCTGCGAAGTTGTTTAAATGCTCAAATTGGCAATTGTCTGGATTACTGTTGCAGAGAAAACATCGCATCGGATGACAAATATTTAAAAAACATTAAGATCATTAAACAAATTCTGACCGGTAAAAAAATAAATTTAATAAATCAGATTATTAGGCCGACGGAGTTGTGGGCATTTGAAAATATTTTAGAGCATAGTTCGTTTTTAAATACGGAACCTACCGAAAAAATCGAGTGTTATGACATATCTCACTTTGGAGGAAAAGAGGCGGTGGGAGCATTCACCGTTATGGTTAACAAAAATGGCAACTGGGAACCAGACGCGAATCAATTTCGCAGATTTAAAATCAAAAATTCAGACACGCGCAACGACCCTCAAATGATAAAAGAGATTTTAAGCAGAAGATTAAATCATCCAGAATGGCCTTATCCAAATTTGATAATCATTGATGGCGGCATCACTCAATACAACGCCGCCAAAAAAGTAGCCGGTAAACTGCCATTAATAAGTTTTGCAAAACCCAATAAAAAAATCTTTGGGAGAACCGAACTGCCAAGAAAAGTGATTGAGAGAGCCATCGAACAAACTCATAACTACGTTATTAATTTTCACCGCAGAAGCAGAATGTTAAACTTATATCCGTGACAGCGATATCAAAGTTCATAATAGCTTTTTCTGCAAATCTCACTGCCATTTTGATGACTGCCTATTTTATCACTGGATTTATATTGACTCCCAATATTCAGGGCATTGTTTCAATGGCGTTAATCATTACGATCATCAACCTCACTATTAGACCATTGATAAAGTTAGTTCTTAGTCCTCTAATATTTATCACTTTTGGCTTATTTACTATCTTAATTAATGCCGGTATCATTTACGTAATTGACATTTACTCGGAATATCTTACAATTACTGGACCGTGGCATCTCGTTGAGGCCGCGCACATTATTAGCATTATTAATCTAGTCATTAACTATGCCGCGCTCTATCTGTATCGCGGCTCGGATGTATCATAAAATGGATAATTTTCCTTTAATAATCACAATAATTCAAATGATTGTTTCTGTTGTCTTAGTAGCATTAATACTTATGCAGGAATCTTCGGAAACCTCCGGCGTCTTTGGTGGCAGTGATCATGGATTCTATCAAACCAGAAGAGGAGTAGAAAAGGGGGTATTCATGGGAACAATTGTATTCACAGTTTTATTTGTGGCGCTAGCCTTATTAGACATTGTTTTACCTAACTTACAAAATATTTTCTAGTTTTTCCAAACTAGAACGCCGTATACTTATTGGCGCGCTTTTGGTTTGCGCGCTTTCCTTATTCTTTATCGTCTTAAATTTTTACTATAGCGCCACTAAGGAGTTACCTGCGCATGGAGGAACTTATATCGAGGGGGAAATCGGACAGCCGACATTTATAAATCCGCTAATAGCGAATGTCAGTGACATCGATTTGGATTTAATAGAAATTTTATTCAGCAATCTTTTAGATTTAACGGAAAACTACAAAGTCAGCCAAGATAATAAAACTTGGACTATTTTTCTCAAAAAAGATCTTAAATGGGATGACAACAAAGAAATTAACGCAGACGACGCGTTGTTTACCATAAAAACAATTCAGGATCCCGACACCAGATCGCCATTGTTTTTAAATTGGCAAGGAATAGAAGTTGAGAAAATCAATGACAACGAAATTAGATTTATTCTCAAAAATCCCTATAACTTCTTTCTGGATAATCTGCGCAACTTAAAAATCGTGCCGCAACACATTTTTGGGAATATCCCTACTGCTAACCTTAAGTTGTCTAGATATAACCTGGAACCAGTTGGCAATGGCCCGTATAAATTCAAGAGCGCGTTAACAGAAAAAGATGGCTTTATAAGCGAGATGGCCTTTGAGACCAATCCTCTTTATCACAAAAGCGCGCCTTTTATAGGTACTTTTATTTTTAAATTTTATCATAATGAAGAGAGTTTAATGGGAGATTTTAATACAAAAAAAATTAGCGGTTTTGGCGGTCTTAATCCGCAAAATATTAGTGAAATTAAGATTAACCACAATTTATTTAATCTGAATTTACCTAGATATTATGCAGTATTTTTAAACAGTAATACGAATGCCGTTCTGCAAGATAAAGAAGTGCGCAAAGCCCTGCGCTTGTCTGTCGATAAAGAAAAAATTATTAAGGAAGTTTTTGAAGAACACGCGTCTATCGCCGACGGCCCAATCCCATCCAATGTTTCCGGTTACAGTCAAGCTATCTATAAAGGCGATTCTTTCTCAATGGCAGAAGCGCAACAAATCCTAGAAAAGGACAGTTGGCTATTAAATGCCGAGGATGGAGTAAGATATAAGACAATCAAAAAAACGAGACAAAAGTTAGAATTCGAAATTATTACTCCCGAAATACCGTTTCTGGTAGAAACTGTTGATTTAATCAAAGAGAATTGGAATAAATTAGGCATTAAGGTTAATTCTGTCGTGCTTCCGCTGGCCGATGTTAACAAAGAAGTTCTTAGGACGAGAAATTATCAAATGCTTATTTTTGGCAACATTCTTAATAATAACCCTGACGTACTGTCATTTTGGCATTCTTCAGAGAGACTTTATCCAGGACTTAATTTATCTCTTTACAATAATAAAGAAGCAGATAAGATATTAGAAAATATAAGACAGGAGCTTAGTCCCGAGAAGAGGGCGTCCGAATTGGAGAAATTACAAAATATCATCCACGATGATAGTCCAGTTATCTTTTTGTTTAATCCAAATTATATTTATGTAACTGATAATAATTTATCCAATTTTAATTTGTCATTTATCGCCACGCCGGCGCACCGCTTTGAAAATGTTGGCAAGTGGTACATGGAGACTAGC
>CAYICO010000048.1:1360-4176 GCA_964361935.1 uncultured Candidatus Saccharibacteria bacterium | reverse complement strand
AACACCAAAAGATACGGTCAAAAACCACCAAGAAATATTGGCGATCCAGCCACCAACTAATCCCGTCCAAAAAGACAAAAATAATAAAACTAAAAATAAGGAAAAATAAGACGAAATGTTAAACAGCGGTCTGCTGTACAACAAAAAAGAGATCAGCAAAAAAAGAGATCCCCAAATCAAACTGGGATTCGCGTCATATAAATAGAGAAATAGTCCGAAAATTAACGACTTAAACGTTAATATAAATATCGGACTCTTTAAAGCCAACTTTAACCTTATCGCCATCTTTAATTTGGCCGCCTATTATTTTTTCGGCCAATTTATCTAGAATCACTTTCTGAATCAACCTTTTAATGGGTCTAGCGCCATATTCAGGATCAAATCCATTTTCTACAATATGCTTTTTGACCGAGGGATCTAAAACAAGTCTTACGTTTTTCTCTGCTAACTTTTTCTCAACTTTCTCCAGTTGGATAGTAACAATCTTTTCTATATTTTTTTGACGCAAAGAATTAAATATAAGGATCTCGTCGATACGATTCAAAAACTCTGGCTTAAATCGTTCTTTAAGAGATTGGCGAACCCTGTCTTTAAAAGCAGACTCCTGACCCGTAACTTCATTAGAGGTTATGGAACCAAATCCCAAATAGGACATCTCTCTCAGATAATTACTGCCAACATTGGAAGTCATTATGATTATGCAGTTCTTAAAATTAACTGTCTTGCCCTTGCCGTCAGTTAATCTGCCGGCATCCAAAATTTGCAGTAAAATATTAAACACTTCCGGGTGAGCTTTTTCAATCTCATCAAATAAAATCAAACTATAAGGACGATGTCTGACAGTCTCCGTGAGCTGTCCTCCGTCTTCAAAACCAACATAACCCGGTGGTGATCCAATGAGACGAGATACCGCATGTCGCTCAATATATTCTGACATATCTATTCTAATAAGCGCCTTGTCGTCATTAAACATAAATTCTGCCAAGGCCTTGGCTAATTCCGTTTTACCAACGCCAGTCGGCCCTAAAAACATAAAAGATCCCAACGGTTTATTTTCATCGGAAAGACCCGCTCTTGATCTGTGAAGAGCGCTGGAGATTGCTTTAATGGCCTCTTCCTGCCCAACAACTCTTTGAGACAATACCTCTTCAATGCGACTTAGTTTACTTGCTTCCGTCTCCAACATTCTTTGCAAAGGAATACCCGTCCATCGCGCCACTACCGAGGCAATGTCCTCTTCGTCTACCGCCTGTTTTAAAATCTGATCTTTCCTGGAAAAATATTTCTTTTCAAAAGACTGATATTCTTTTTCAGCTGCGGGCAATTCACCATAGAGAACTTGTGCCACTTTTTCCAAATTCCCCTCTCTCTCCGCCAACTCTGCCTGACGACGCAAGTCCTCTAACCTCTTTCTAAGGTTATTAAGATTATCAAAATTCATTTTCTCCGCGTGCCAACTCGCTGACAGTTCTTCATTTTGTTCTTTGATTTTTTTTAATTGGTTATCAATAGTTTTTAATCTGTCTTTATTGTTTTTCTTGCCATCCTTTACCAGCGCGGACTTTTCAATTTCTAAACGAGTTATCTCTTTTCGCAATTTATCAATATTGCTAGGCAAGCTCTCTGTTTCTAATCTTCTCTTTGCGGCCGCTTCATCAATTAAATCAACGGCTTTATCCGGCAAAAAGCGGTCACTGATATAGCGAGCAGATAAGTTAACTGCCGCCACTAAAGCTTCGTCACTAATTTTAAGACCGTGATGAATTTCATATTTCTCTTTTAAACCTCTTAAAATTGTTACCGCGTCCTCTATGCCCGGTTCTTCAACGACTATAGGCTGAAAACGCCTTTCTAGAGCCGGATCTTTTTCAATATGTTTTTGATATTCACGCAAAGTTGTTGCGCCTATTGCATGTAATTCACCTCTCGCCAACGGCGGTTTTAATAAGTTAGAAGCATCCACGGCGCCTTCTGCCGCTCCAGCTCCTACAATCATATGAATTTCATCAATAAATAATATTAATCTGCCCGCAGCATTTTGAATCTCTTTTATAAATGCCTTTAAACGATCTTCAAATTCTCCTCTAAACTTAGTGCCTGCAATAAGCGAACCAATATCTAACATTATTATTTCCTTGCCCTTCAGAGTTTCGGGAACATCGCCGCGAATAATCCTTTGAGCAAGACCCTCAACAATGGCGGTTTTACCAACGCCTGATTCGCCAATTAAGACTGGGTTATTTTTTGTGCGGCGAGAAAGAACCTGCATCAAACGCCTTATTTCTTCTTCACGGCCGACAAGCGGATCAAGTTTTCCGTTTCTTGCTTTCTCCGTTAAATTGACCGCATATTTTTCTAACACCTGAAATTTACTTTCCGGAGTTTCGTCAACAATACGAGTCGAGCCACGCAGTTGCGCCAAGGATCTTAATAAAGATTCTCGCCTTATGCCAAATTTCTCTAAAATTCCTTGAGCGGAAGATTTTACATCCATAATTGCCAATAACAAATGCTCACAAGAAATAAACTCATCTCTTTGCGCCAAGGCAATTTTGGCAGCCCTGTCTAAAATCTGAATTATTTCTTGAGATAAATACAATTGTCCAACAGGAGTAGCTGAAAAAATTTTAGGCATTCTTGCCAAATCTTTTTCCAACTCCTGATTAAGCGCATCCAAATTAATTCCTGATTTTAAAAGCATCGGGCCAACCAATGACTGCTCATCGTTGAGCAATGAGAGAAGCAAATGGACTGCCTTAAACTCTCCATGATTGCCTAGATCGGAAGAGCACCCGTCTGAACTCCAGTCACGTAGA
>CAYICO010000048.1:0-1350 GCA_964361935.1 uncultured Candidatus Saccharibacteria bacterium | reverse complement strand
AATTAATCCCCGATTTTAAAAGCATCGGCCCAACTAAAGATTGTTCGTCGTTAAGTAACGAAAGAAGCAGGTGAACAGCCTTAAACTCCCCATGATTCCCCTGCGCAGCTAAATCTTGAGCACTTTGAAGAGCCTCTTGGGCCTTAATTGTAAAGCGATGAAATGACTTCATTTTTCTCTTATATATTAAACCTTTTTTTCAAAATTGTAAAGTTTGACTAAATAAAAAGTTTTTATTATACTGCACGCAGTATGTTGTTTTAGCTCTCTCCAAAAGAGAAGGAGTAGGATCGTGAAGCGGATTACATTGCTCATCTGGATCCTTGTGTTTATTGCCGCCTGTAATTCAGACAACAAGACAACAATTGAATCAACGCCAAAAAAAGAACAGGGTGGGGATAGTTTTTTCGACTATTACACGAGAGAGGTTGCCATGCCGTTTTCGATAGGCACAACCGAAAACAGCAGTGTGGATCTTCAGATTCTTGAAGAAGATGCCATTTCCACAGTTTTCTTTGGATTTTCAAAGACCAACAAAAAACCTCCAATAGGTTTAAAAGTGTTTACAGTTGGAATGAACAAGCACAATACATTTGTAGCAAGTCACAGAATTTCTCTTCACCAATATGGAAAAGTCGAGATAAGCCCTATTCATTTGGAAATTGAAGAATGGCTCAACAAGCAAAAGTTGGCCTTTCGTGATAAACAAGGAAGGGTGTGGAAACTCATTTCAATGCCGCAACCAACTCACACGGAGTTTTTAAGTGGAGTTGGTTTAATGGGCCCCGGCCAAATTAAAGCTTTTTATGAAGAGGATCAGCCTTACATAGAACTCCATATCAAAGATGAGTTGGGTCAAAAAGAAATTTGGCAGTATCAGCCTTCTGACTTGTAAACGCGCCGCCTCTTGCATACCACGCAAGAGGCTTTTAACTAATTACTTCCCAAATCTCTGACTAAGACGGCTCAAAGTCCAATTGATGTCTTCCTTACTAGTATACCGCCCAAAAGAAAAACGAATACTACTATAAGCCCTGTCATCACCACCGTTAAGAGCAGCAATCACATAAGATGGTCGAGCGAGCCTGGAAGCACACGCCACTCCAGTAGAAATAGCTACACCATTTAAATCTAATTCAATTGATAAATCCTGCGAGGGCCTGCCCGGAAAATAAATATTTAAATTATTTGGTAAACGCTGCTCCAAAGATCCATTCAGTTGGACACTAGGAATAATTTTCCTTATTTCTTTCCAAAAATAATTTCTCAAAGACTTTAAACGTTTATATTCTTTAATACGATTTTTTTCGGCTAATTCCACTGCTTTTCCAAATCCAACGATATAAGGAA
>CAYICO010000047.1:0-4201 GCA_964361935.1 uncultured Candidatus Saccharibacteria bacterium | reverse complement strand
AGTCTCTAAACTGGAAATGACAACTGATGGCGGTACGGAGGTGACTTACCAGTTGGTTGCCGGAGAAAGAAGATTGAAGGCGGCTAAAATTGTTGGCTTAGAAAGAGTACCGGCTATTGTTCGAGTTATTCCTCAAGAAAAAGAAAAGCTGGAGATGGCTATCGTGGAAAATATTCAGCGAGCTGACTTAAATCCTATTGAATCGGCTCGATCTTGCGCCAAGTTGGCGGAAGAATTTGGTTTAACTCAAAGGGAAATTGCGGCGCGTTTAGGAAAAAGCCGCGAGACAATTTCTAATTTAATGAGATTATTAAATCTTCCTACGCAAATGCAAGATGCTATTGCAACTAACAAGTTAAGCGAAAGTCAGGGGAGATTATTATTGACCCTCAATGATCAGTTGCAGCAGCAAAAACTTTTTGATGAGATTGTAAACAACAACATTAGCGTTCGCGATTTGCGTTCAAAAATTTCTCGTCTTAATAATTCTGCTAGCGGCGCGACCGTGAGCGCTCAAACAGTTGATCCGCAATTATCTTTTTGGGCAGAGAAGTTGGAAGAGCGTTTAGGAACAAAAATAACTTTCCAAAAAAGCGGTGCCAATGGCAAGCTGATCATTAATTTTTATTCTGACGAAGAATTGCGTGCTTTAATAGAAAAATTAAATAAAATGATCTCAGAATAAAAACCCCATTTAGGGGTTATTTTATTAACAATAACTTTGGAATTTTACCTTTTTCAACCGTCCAAATTCTTGGTTTTGCTTCGAGCCTTTCTAACTCTGTTTTAGCTTGCCTCTCCTCTTCTACGTCGTGTGTATGTATAGCAGAAAAAACTTCATTACGATTAGTTTTTATAACTAACTTACGAGATATCACTTCCACAAAACCCGCTAAACTACCTCCCTTGTCGTGTTCTATGCTTGCTTTGATAATATGTCGTCCAATTTTTAATTCAAAGCAAGTATAAGTTATATCCGCCTGAACCGAACCGTGTTGTTCTGGATAAATATGTTTTTTATTAAAACTTTTTTTACCACTCTTTTTTACCAGTTGAAATAAATTTTCGATGCCATTCATTTTCCCTTCTCCTAGGATTGGAAAAAAACTTAGAATAGTATATCAATAAAAATCATTAAAGTCAACTTTGTGTGCGCATTTTTTATGCAAACATCCACACACCACCTCCTCGTAATAAACCCGTGTAGGCTCATATATAAATTAACGAAGCTTGGAGTAAGGCTATAAGCAAAAAAGTGCTGTTTGAGTTCCGAAAGCCGCTATGCTTAAGCATAGCGGCTGGAGGGCGAGTTCTCTTTTTTGTTATATAGCACACGACAAGCGAGTTTAATTTATATGAGCTGTAACAGGGTGTATGAGAGGAGGTGGTGTGTGGATTGTGTGTCTGTTAAACAAAATGATGATCGATTGATTTCACGCCTTGTATCTCTTTAAGTTTTTTTGTTAGTTTTTCTATTTTACCATTATCCATCAACCCGCAAACTATTTTTATAGTTTTAAATCTTTCCTTTGAAAACTGGCTTTGATGAGAAGCGATATTGATGTGGGATCGAGCAATAACCTTGGTTATGTCATTGAGCATGCCGATTCTGTCTTCCACTACTATTTTTAGCTCTGTTTGTGTGTTTTCATGTCGTAATAATCCCATACTTTTGTATTTAAGAACTGATCGAATATGATTTTTGGCGTGGCTTGTTTTAACAAAATTAAGCCAGGCCTCCGATGGCAGTTTGTTTTTTTGGGTTAGTATTTCCACCAAGTCTCCCGATTTCAGTTTTGCATCTAGTGGCGACATTCTTCCATTGACTCTGGCTCCAATACAGTGATTGCCAACCTCGCTATGTATCTGATAGGCAAAGTCTACTGGCGTTGATTCCTGTGGCAAGTCAATAACCTCGCCTTTTGGAGTAAGGGCCATAATTCTGTCTTTAAAAAAGTCTATTTTTAAATCTTCTATGTTGTTTGTTTGCCAGTTGCGAAGTTTTTGCACCCAAGATAATTCTTGAGTAGATGCGGTCATGGCAGATTTGCTTTTTTGATAGGCCCAGTGAGCCGCGATGCCATTTTCAGCTATTTCATGCATTTCCGGGGTTCTTATCTGAATTTCAATTATTCTGTTTTCTGGACCAAAAACAGGTGTGTGCAAGCTTTTATAACCATTAACTTTTGGTAAGGCTATATAGTCTTTTATTCTTCCTGGAAGAGGCTGCCAGTTTTTATGGATAATACCGAGGGCGCTATAGCAGTTTTCAACAGTTGGTAAAATCGCTCTGATGGCGACTAAATCGTAAATCTCGTCCAGATCCATGTCGTGCTTGAGAAGTTTTTTGTAAAGACTCGCATATCGCTTTGCTCTAAAATCTATTTTAGTCATGGGAATATTATTATTTTTAAATTCATCAATAATAAACGGTGTTATTCTTTTTGCGTACTTTTCCCTTTCATCGAATTTTTCCTTGACATTTTCCAAGAGCCATTTGTGTTCTTGGGGATACACAAATGGAAAGGCCAAGTCTTCAAGTTCACCGCTTAACTCAAACATTCCCAGTCTGTATGCAAGTGGCGCATAAATTTCCATTGTTTCCAAGGCTATCCTTCTTTGTTTTTGCGGGGGGAGGGCGGCCAGAGTTCTCATGTTGTGGAGGCGGTCGGCAAGTTTTATTAAAAGAACTCTTATATCCTTACTTAAAGCCAAAATAAACTTACGCATATTCTCGATGCGACTTTCTACTCCTCTATACTTAATGCGTCCCAGTTTTGTGACGCCGTCTACCAAAAAGGCAATCTCACCGCCAAACTCTTTTTCTATTTCACTTATGCCGTACGGAGTATCTTCAGCGACATCGTGGAGCAAAGCGGCGGCGATTGTCGCTTGGTCTCCAAAGCTCCATTCTCCAATAATCGTTTTGGCGGCAGCTACTGGGTGGTTTAAATAGGGCTCGCCATTTTTTCTTTTCTGGTTAGCGTGAGCCTTTTTCGCAAAGTTATAAGCCTTTTTTATGTCCTGGTTTCCTTGAAGGAGGTTCTCGAAATTCATGTTGTCATGATATGCCAAATAAAATAGGCGTCAAACGCCTATTAATTTCTTCCAATCATTCCAATCAAACATTCTTTTTGCCACTTTAGAATGCTGATTATGCGGTTGATCATATATTATTTGCTCCCATCGAGGTTGAGTGGCGCCCTTTATTTCAGGGTTGTCGTCAATTAAAAAATCCCCCTGCACGAAAGTTTTATCTCGGGTCAAAATCATTCTTTCCGTAAATCTTCTTCCTAAGTGCTTTTCCACCCATCGGTATTTTTCTAATACGCAATTTTCATAATCTGGCAAAGGAGCGGTGCATATAAAAACTGTCAGCCCCATAGCGTCCATTTCTTGAACTGCTTCAATGCCTTTTTGTATTGGCGGAAGACCAAGAACAAAGCCGGGAGCAGTGTAGATTCTTTTCATGGCAGGATGAAACGACTCTGGATAGTCTAGAAGAAAATTAAAGTTTTTTTGTTGTGGCGAAGAAATATAAGCTTCTAGAGGACAAATTGCTCTCCAAATTCTGTTGAATTCTTGATTATAAGTATTTAGAACATCGTCCTGGTCAACCAAAACAATCAATTACTTCTCCTTTGCTTCGGGCGTTTCTGAATGTTCTGTAAAAATTATACCCGGTTTTTTCCATGTGGCATAGTCGCATTTTGGATACAAAGAACATCCCCAAAAAATACGACTGCGTCCTTTTCTAGTAAATCTTTCTACCACATCACCCTCCTGACACTTCGGACATTTCATGCCCACAAGCTTGGGGTCAGAAGCAATTTTTTTAGTATTTTTACATTCAGGAAACCCAGAGCAAGCCATAAACTTTCCAAATCTTCCGGTACGAATAACCATCGGCTTGCCGCATTTCTCACAAACCTCATCCGTTTTTTCTGGTTCCGGTTTATTTATTTTTTGATAACCAACTTCCTGATATTTATTTTCCAGGTTTTTTATAAAAGGTTGATAGAAGCTCCCGATGAGGTCTTGCCACTTTTCTTTGCCTTCAGCTACGGCATCAAGGCTATTTTCCATGTTGGCAGTAAAATTTACATCTACTACCTCTGGAAAGTGTTCCGTCAAAACTTTGTTTACAACTTCCCCCACTTGAGTCGGCAGGAATCGTCCTTGTTCCTTTAAGATCGGAAGA
>CAYICO010000046.1:0-4347 GCA_964361935.1 uncultured Candidatus Saccharibacteria bacterium | reverse complement strand
AATCAACCCCCGAACATTAAAAATCCAGACGGGGCAAACGATTTTGTATATGTTGAAGATGTAATAGAAGCCATTTTGCTTATCATAAAGAAATGCCAGTCCCCTTCCGCAATTTATAATATTGGTTCCGGTAAACTTACTTCTGTTGAAAAAATTATAAAAATTATCTATGGTGGTAAGGTAGTTAAAAAACAATTAAGAGGTTTTTATGCAGATGTTTCCAAAATTAAAAAAGAAATTGGATGGAAACCTAGAACAAAAATTGAAGATGGAATCAGGAAATACATCGAATACCATAACGGTCTCTAAATACCTGGTTTCTTTGATCAAAAAAGAGGGCATAGATATGGTGCCAGTTTTAACTGGTGGCAATATTATGAAAGTTATTGATGACTTGGCCCTTTGTCCAAATATCAACTATATTTCTCCTAATCATGAACAAGCGCTAGCAATGATTGTTGATGCTTATGCCAGAATTAAAGGTTTTGGAGTAGGAATGGTAACTAGCGGGCCCGGTGGAACTAATTTGGTCACAGGAATTGCCTGCGCTTATTACGACTCTATCCCCTGTATGTTTATTACGGGACAAGTAGGAATGTATCATGTAAAGGGGGAAAGAGCAGTGAGACAACGAGGGTTTCAGGAAACAGATATTATTAGTATGATAAAGCCAATCACTAAATACGCTGTTTTATTAGATGACCCAGAAAAAATTCGCTATGAGTTTGAAAAAGCCGTTTATATAGCAAAATCAGGAAGACCCGGGCCGGTTTTAATTGATCTTCCATACAATGTTCAACGGATACTTATTAATCCGGACAAATTAGTTGGTTTTATTCCAAAGAAAGTAAAAGATGGCCATAAATTACAATTAGAAAAAAATAGCAAGAAAATCGTAGAAGAAATTAATAGCGCTAAAAAACCGCTCATCCTAATTGGGGGCGGCGTGCGTCTGGCAAATCAAGTAGAAACTATTAATGAAATAGTTAATTATCTTAAAATCCCAATTGTGACAACTTGGGGAGCTTTGGATGTTTTCGATTGGAATCATAAATTATATGGCGGAAATATTGGCAGGTTGGGAAACCCATCTGCCCTAAAAATAATCAGTGGATGTGATTTATTAATAACTTTTGGAACAAGATTTTCTACTAAGGCTATTATTAATGAAAAAGAATTTTCCAAACAAGCAAAAATTATTTCTGTTGATGCGGATACTGCTGAATTAAACGAGGGATTAATTTCTCCTCATATTAAAATTAAGGCGGAATTACAAGAATTTTTACCGTACTTTCTTCATTTGTTAAGAAAACAAAAAATTAGTTTGAATATTAATAATTGGAGAGATGAAGTCAATAAATTAAAAGCTGGTTTTTTTGATATTAAATCTCCTCCCGCAAACAATAGGAACTATGTTAATCCCTATTATTTTATGGAAGTTCTATCTGAATTACTGAAAAAAAACGATATAATTGTCGCTGATTGCGGAACTAATCTCACATGGGTAGTTCAGGGATATAAACCTAAAAAAGGACAAAGATTCATATCGGCATGGGGGTGCTCGCCTATGGGATACTCTTTCGCCGCATCTATTGGCGCTTATTATGCCAACCCCAGCGTAAATATTATTGCCACTATCGGCGATGGTGGATTTCAGATGAATATTCAAGAACTTCAAACCGTAGCTATAAATAAAGTTCCGATAAAAGTTTTTATATTAAACAATCAGTGTTACGCTAATATTAAATTTCCCGCCAGAGAACAATTTGACGGCAGAACATTTGCAACTGAACCAACTAATGGATATAAAGCTCCTGATTTTGTGAAGATTGCTACGGCTTATGGCCTCAAAGCCGTAAGATTAAAATCTAATAAAAATCTAAAAGAGAAAATAAAAGATATAATATCTGAAGAAAAACCGATGATTATTGATGTTATGTGCGATCCAGAATTATTTGTTTTTGACAATATAAAATGAAAATTATAGTTACAGGATCAGAAAGTTTTATAGGAAAAGAATTAATAAAACAATGCAAGAAAAAGAAAATCAGCGTTTTTCTAATAGACTTAATACACGGACTAGATATTAGATCGCCCGAAATTCATAAATATCTGCCAAAAAACGCGGATGCAATTGTTCATTTAGCGGCATTGTCTTTTTCTAATAAAATTGAAGATTATCCTGTGGCTTGTTTTAGTACAAATGTATTAGGGACGTTAAATCTAATTAACACTGTTAAGAAAAATAATATTAAAAGATTTATATTTGCCTCTAGTGAGTGGATCTACGGCGAATCAAAAAGCGCAAGAGAAAAAAAGGAAGATTCAAAAATTGATACAGAAAAAATTATCAACCCCTATGCTCTTTCAAAAATAGTGAGTGAGAATAATTTGCGAAGCCAATTTTTACAAGGATTTTGTCCAACAACTATTCTACGCTTTAGTATTGTTTACGGCCCTCGTAAACAGGGATCGTCAGCAATTGAATCTTTATTTAATTCTGTTAAGCTTCACAATAAGGTAAATGTGGGCTCTCTCAAAACCGCTAGAAGATTTATTCACGTAACGGATGTTGCCTCTGGCATTATGGCTGTTTTATTGAAAAAGGAATCAGGATTTAAAATTTATAATTTGTCATCAGATAAATTAATCTCTTTAAGAGAGGTAATAAATATTACTTCGCAAGTTTTAAACACTAAACCATCAGTTTTTGAATCAGATCCTGACAACTTTAGCATTCGCAATCCGTCCAATAAAAAATTTAAGAATGTTTTTAAATGGAAGCCAAAAATTAATTTACAAACGGGATTAAAAACATTAGACGCTTAATATGAAATACAAACTTTACAAAAGATCCTGTATTATTTGCAGTTCTATCAAAAATAGGCTTTTATTCAGGCAAAAAAATGAGTATCTTGGCGCCGAATATATTGTTTCAGAATGTGTAAATTGCGGCTTCATTAATCAAAATCCAGCTTGGAAGGAAGAATGTTATAACAATCTTTATACAGACCATGTTTATGATCCAACTAACCATAAATTTTATCCGTATCAAGTAGAAAGATATCGTAGCGTTGCCAGTGCTATAGAGAGGCTCTTGCTTCGTCAAAACATTAGAAGAGTATTGGATTTTGGTTGTTACGACGGTTCTTTTATAGAGTGGGTAAAGAAATTTACTTATTGGGGTAAAAATGTTGATTTAGTTGGTTATGATATTTATTTAAAAAATATCCCCGAAAAAAGTTTTTTTTATAATTCTCTTAAAAAATTAGAGGATAGAGAGGGGAAATTTGATCTAGTGATAATGAATCATGTTCTTGAGCACATACATAACCCCCTAGGAACACTAAGATCCATCAAAAATAAATTATTAAAGGATAATAGTCATATTTTAATAGAAGTGCCAGATGTTTCATTTCTTAGGGAAGGCGATATTTCTCCTGCGTATTATCAACACATTAACTATTTTACGCCACATACTATCTCTGCATTAGGCAATAAAGCTGGTTTATCGACTAAATATTTAAAATCATTTAAAAATTTTGACATTGAACGGGATCCTAACTTCCCCACACTTTTAATTGTATTTCAAAAAAATTCCAATTATTTAGCAGATGGCGAATCGCTTGTTTTAGCTTCTCAAATGAATCAAGAGGCTCTCAAGAAAAAACTCCTAAAAATGAAAAATGGTCACAATCTGGGCATCATTGCTTGCGGAGATTATTTACACACTATTTCTAAAATAGTAAAAGAAATGCCAAACAATATAAAAATTAAGGCCCTATTCGACAATAATAAAAATCTTTTTAACAAAAAAATATTTGGCATGAAAATTCAACCAGTAGAAAGAGTATCTGAAGAAAAATGCGACGCCTATTTAATAGGCACTATTAATAAACACAATGTTGAACAAATTTTATATCAAGTTAGTAAATATGTGCCTCTAAAAAAGATCATCACTATTATAAATATTTAATTTATGAAAAAAGATCCAGTAAAAGAATTCCAATTAGAAAAAGAAAATAATATAAAAAAATTAGGAAAAAATAGAAATCTTAGAAAAAAAGCGGTTGCATTTTTGCAAGAATCAAGTAAAGTTCAATATTCATATAATTTTTGCTGGCTGGGAAGACCGATTATTCAGTTGCCTCAAGATATAGTTGCCATTCAAGAAATAATTTGGTCAGTGAAACCAGATTTAATTATTGAAACTGGAATTGCTCATGGAGGATCACTTATTTTATCAGCGTCAATATTGGAAATGATTGGAGGAAATGGTTTAGTGATTGGCATTGATATTGATATCAGAAAACACAACAGGCCACTTATTGAAAATCATCCAATGTT
>CAYICO010000045.1:0-4362 GCA_964361935.1 uncultured Candidatus Saccharibacteria bacterium | reverse complement strand
CCATCCTGGGATTCTCATGCCAGTTACGGTAGTTCCACTTACCACCATTTCTTCGTTTCTGTGGAACTGTGCAAATCTGCACGTAAGGCAACCAAGGCGCCCGTTCGGGAAAATGTCCTTCACAGGACATTGTGGTGGCGATGCCTAAAGCTTGAAGCATCACCACACACTCCTTGATTCCCTCGTCAACCGGCATGGAGAGTCCGTCACTCATGCGATCGACTCTTTTTCTGACAAGTTCCAAACGCCTCTGTCTTTCATTCATCGCTTTTTCTTTCTATTTCCAGAGAGATTAATTGACTGTGAACTACTTACATTTTAGCATAAAACAGTGTTTTTGTCAACTACTCGTGGTATCCTCTCCAAAAGAATGTAACACTTTTCAGCGATCGCTAGAAAATGTTACGTTTGAGAAACTAATAAATATAATCACTTACTATAAACTCGTCATTATCAACCAATCTCACAATATCGTGATAGGGGTCTAGGATTCCTCCGCTTCCCCACACATACCATTGATTCGTCAAAAAATCTGGATCGTTTTGATGCTTTTCAAAACAACCTCTATAACTAATTTCTTTTAATTTTTCAGCGCAAGCAAAATCGTTGCCAACGGAATCTCCGGAACCAGGTACTTTGCAGTTTCTAAAAGACAATAAATAATTCTGGCAAACACCCGATAACTCAATAATTTCACTGCGATCTATTGCTGGACAAAGTTTTGGTAGTGATGGTTCAAATCCGACAGTGTTCTGCAGATAACCCATACATTTATTTATTAAAAAGTTTTTTCCGTTAGCGCTGGAATTAGTAAAAATAGAAACTTGGTCTCTCGGCTGTAGAACAATATCTGATTCAACACTCAAGCCAGATGGATCGTATATTTTAACGGCTTGATTAATATAAAAACTGCCGCTATTCGCTTCAATTTTCCAACCAGTAATATTAATTGAAGAATTGCTTTGATTAATTAAATTGATAAATCCGTAACGAGATCCCAAAAAATGCCCTCCCGGCCTTAAACTGGATATGCGAACGCTCATTTGTCGGTCATCGGAAATAGAATCCATATCTGTCTTTTTTGCTCTGACAGAAAAAATATTTGTTAACCCACCACCCTTAAAAAGAGGGCCGAAATTATTATAAATAAAAACCAAAGCAATGATTCCTATTACTAAAAATAACAAACCAACAACCAAATTCTTCACAATAATTATTATATCACAGGATTTATTTACTCCACTGTCACACTTTTGGCTAAGTTTCTTGGCTTGTCTACATCGTAACCTTGAAGAACGCCGAAATGATAAGCAAATAAATGTAATGGAATTACATTGATCATGGGTTCTAGTTGTTCTAAGGTAGAAGGAACATAAATAACGTCATCTGCTATTTTGGAAATCATTTTGTCTCCTTTAGTAGCAACAGCAATTATTTTGCCTCCCCTCGCCTTTATTTCTTCTAAATTAGAGAGCATTTTTTCGTAAAGACTGTTTTTGGTAACTACAGCAACTGTCGGGAAGTTAGCATCAATCATTGCCAACGGGCCATGTTTCATTTCTCCCCCAGCGCATCCTTCCGCATGAACATAGGACAGCTCTTTTATTTTCAATGCGCCCTCTAGGGCAGTTGGGTAATTATATCCCCTGCCTAAATAGAGAAAGTTTTTGTAAGATTTGTATTTATTAGCTACTTTTTTTACTGTTTCTGATTGCCGTATAACTGCTTTTATTTTTTCAGAAATATTATTAAGTTCCTTTATTAATTCCCTCTTTAACAAAGAAGACTTGCTGTTAGCCATATATAAGGACATTAAAGTTAAAATTGTTAATTGAGAAAAAAAGGCTTTAGTTGAAGCAACTCCGATTTCCGCGCCGGCTCTGTTATAAACTCCAGCTTTCGTTTCTCTGGCAATAGAAGAACCGACAACATTTACAACTCCAAGAGATAATAACTTTTTGGCATTAATTTTTTTTAACGCCGCTAATGTATCGGCCGTCTCTCCCGATTGGGAGATAAACAAATAGGCCGTATCTCTTCTTAAAGAATTTTTTCTGTATCGAAATTCCGAAGCAATGGTTAGTTCTACGGGAAAATCAGCTATTTCTTCAAACAACATCTCCCCTACCATGCCAGCATAATAAGAAGTGCCGCAAGCTACTATTTCAAGACGGCGAATATTTTTTAATTTTTTATATATCATATCTAATCCTCCTAATTTCACTATGTTTTTTTCCGGCAAAAGGCGTCCCAAAAGACTGTCTCTAACGATGTTGGGAATCTCATTAATTTCTTTAAGCATAAAGTGGGGAAAACTGCCCTTCTGCGCTTGTTCTGGATTTAAATCTAAATGTTCTATATGAGGACGCGCAGGACCTATCTCAAAACCGCTTAAAGACAAACGCCCCACTTGTCCGTCTTTTAAATAAATAACTTTTTTAGCTAGACCAGCCAGTGCCGCTGGGTCAGAAACAACAAAATATTCCTGTAGCTGAAGGGTCGAACCGCCTATTCCAACGATGAGCGGACTGCCGAGACGGGCAATATATAAAACTTCCGGCTCGTTTTTATTGACGACAGCAAAAGCATAGGCCCCCCTAATTTCCTTTAGGGCTAACTTAAAAGCTGAAAAAAAATTCGGTTCTTTTTTTAATTTTTCTTCAATAAGATGGGCGGCTATTTCGGTATCAGTTTGAGAATAAAATTTATGTCCCTTTTTGACTAGCTCTGCTTTTAGTTCTCTGTAATTTTCTATTATTCCGTTGTGCACAACCAAAATATTATTTAAACAATCATGATGAGGATGCGCGTTTGTTTCATTGGGAATACCATGAGTCGCCCAACGAGTATGAGCAATGGCAACTTTTTTTTGTTGAGCCCTAAGACCCTTAACTTTTTCATCTAAATTAGCAAGCTTGCCAACTGATTTAATTAACTGCAAGTCACCCTGAGAATCAAAGAAGACCACGCCGGCAGAATCGTATCCCCTATATTCTAAGCCATGTAAACATTTAAGAGTCATGGAAAGGCCGTCTTTGGGACCAATATATCCGGTTATTCCACACATTGCTAATATGTTATTTTAAACCAAAAAATTAATCAATGTATCAGGAATAAATATTATCTTTTTAATTTGGTTCTCGCCTACCCATTTACTAATACCCGCATCTGCTAAAACTAACTTCTTAATCTCTGTTTCCGAAGAACCGCTTGAAACGACTAATCGCCCGCGAACTTTTCCATTAACCTGCACAACAATCTCAACGCTTTCCTCTTTTATCAATGTTTTGTCCCATTGTGGCCACGATTCATAATCTAATAATGTTTCATACCCCAATTGTTCCCAAAGTTCTTGAGCTAGGTGAGGAGCAAACGGAAAAATTAATTTTGTTAATTTTTCAAATCCCGATCTCCCAGCCTCGCCGAATCTAGGCGGGCAATTACCAATATCCAAGTTAGGTATTTTTTCCATTTCATTTACTAAAATCATCAATGCCGATATGGCTGTATTAAATTTAAAATTTTGAATATCTTCGGTAACTTTCTTGATTGTTCTATTCAATAATTTTTCTAATCTATCTTTTTGGTCATTGGGAATTGTGATTTCTTTGGGATTTGAGTTTTGAGATTTGGGATTTATCAAATTGAAGACTCTATTTAAAAATCTATGCATGCCCGTCACCCCTTTTGGATTCCACGGCTGGCCGTCTTCAAATGGACCCATAAACATTTCATAAAGCCGCACGGTATCGGCGCCAAATTCTTCGACAATTTCATCAGGATTTACAACATTGCCTTTACTCTTAGACATCTTTTGGCCATCAGCTCCTAAAAGAAGGCCGACGTGTTTTATCTTTAAAAACGGTTCTTTGAAATTTAGATATCCCTCATCTTGTAAAAATTTTGTAATAAAGCGCGAATACAAAAGATGCAAAACAGTGTGTTCAGCGCCAATAACATAAAGGTCTACTGGCAACCAGTATTCGGCTTTTTCTTTATCAAAGAATTTTTCGTTATTTTGAGGATCGGCGTATCGCAAATAATACCAGGAGGAATCAACAAAGGCATCTAGCGTTTCTGAATCACGCTCTGCCTGCCCACCGCATTTGGGACATTTTACCGATATAAACTTCTTTGAGCTGGCTAATGGAGGCATGCCCTTGGGACGATAATCCACATCTTCTGGAAGTAGTATCGGAAGATCGTTTTCAGAAACAGGAACGATACCACACGACTTACAATGAATCATAGGAATTGGCACGCCCCAATACCTTTGTCTTGAAACTGACCAATCGCGAAATTTATAGTTAATCTTTTTTATACCTCCAAATCTTCAATTCGCATACTGATAACTGATAACTT
>CAYICO010000044.1:3184-4436 GCA_964361935.1 uncultured Candidatus Saccharibacteria bacterium | reverse complement strand
TATTGGAAAGGGGCCGGGAGCAAGGACTGTTTCTTTAGATCTGCCGCCATTTACCATTGTTGCGGCTACTACTCGCATTCATTTGCTGTCAGGGCCATTGCGTTCCCGCTTCGGCGCCTCTTTTAAGCTTGACTTTTACGACATACAAGATATTGAAAATATTATTAAAAGATCTGCCAAAATTTTAGGCATGAGCATTAGTAATGAGGCTGTTTTGATGGTAGCTAAAGCCTCTCGTTTTACGCCAAGAGTTGCTAATCGTCTCTTAAAAAGAGTGAGAGACTATGTTGAGGTTCATAATATAAAAGAAGTAAGCGCCGATGCGGCAAAAAAGACGCTAGATTTGCTGGAAATTGATGATTTGGGACTAGAGTTTTTAGATCGCCGTTTTTTGGAGGTTATTATTAATAAATTTAACGGCGGTCCTGTCGGCATTAATTCAATTGCCGCCGCCCTTAGTGATGATCCGGAGAATATTGAAAATGTTATAGAGCCGTATTTGCTGACTATTAGTTTTTTACAACGCACTCCCGCAGGTAGAATGGCGACGCCTCTAGCCTACAAGCACTTAAAGTTAAGGCCGCCACAGGAAACGCTCATATGAAGATCGGCGATACCCAAAACCTAGCGGGAAAATTAGCGGTTGAATTACCGTCTCGTATTATTGCTTTGGTGGGTGAACTGGGCTCTGGGAAGACCACTTTTTCCCAATTTTTTTTAAGGGCGTTGGGCGTAGAGAGTCGAATCACTAGCCCCACATTTACAATAATCAAAAATTATAAATTAGAAGCGGAAAATTATTCGGCGGCTTATCACATAGACTGCTATCGGTTAAAAAATACTGAAGAATTATTGGCTTTAGGCTTTAGGGAAATATTAGATAATCCTAAAAACATAGTTTTAATAGAGTGGGCGGACAAGATTAAAGAATTATTGCCCGTAGATGCTTTGTGGATTAAATTTGAACATGGAAAGAATAAATATGAAAGAATTATTACTACTTGATTCCCACGCCCTAATCTATCGTTTTTTTTATGCTCTGCCACCACTAACTACTCCAGAAGGGGAACCAGTTGGTTCTATTTATGGATTGGCGCGGCTTCTTATTAAAATAGTTAGTGAGAAAAAATTTGATTATGTAGTTGCTACTTTTGACAGGCCAGAACAGACTTTTCGGGCAAAAGCTTTTAAGGAATATAAAATACATCGTCCAAAACCTGCGCCGGAGTTAATATCTCAATTTAATAGGGCG
>CAYICO010000044.1:0-3174 GCA_964361935.1 uncultured Candidatus Saccharibacteria bacterium | reverse complement strand
TTTATTTGAACAATTTGGAATCAAGGTGGTGGAAATGGCCGGTTATGAAGCGGATGATTTAATTGGCAGTTTGGTTGAAAAATTCAAAAACACACCCGATTTAAGAATTTCTATTCTCTCTGGAGACTTAGACAACTTACAATTAGTGGAAAACGATAAAGTAGTCGTGGAAATTATTAGAAAAGGAACAAGTGATACGGAAACTTATAACGAAACCGCCGTAAAAAATCGTATGGGTTGAGCCCTAAACAACTGCCAGATTTTAAAGGTTTAGTAGGTGACGCTTCTGATAATATTCCGGGGGTAAGGGGGGTGGGTCCCAAAACAGCCATACCTCTTATGCAAAAATATGGAAGTTTAGAAAATCTTTTTGAAAACTTGTGGGAGATTTCTGATAAAGTTGGCACAAAACTGGAGAGTCAAAAAGAAACAGCTTTTTTTTCTAAAGAGCTGGCTACTATTAAAAAAGACGTGCCTTTAGAAATAAATTCTTTAGAATATTTTAAATTATATCCATACAATAAAGATCTTTTAGCGCAATATTTTCAAAAATTGGGATTTAATAGTTTAATAGATAAATTATAAAAGGGGATAGATATATAAAACCCTACTACAACACCTCCTCGAGGAGGCCGTGAAGCCTCATATAGAAAATAATGAACGAAAGGATAATTTTTTAATTCTATAACATCAGCGGGCCGAACCGTGACCGCTGATTTATATTAAAAAATAGACCGCAGTGAATATATTTTCTATGAGGCGGAACAGGTTGACGAGAGGAGGTGTTGTGGTAGGGTTTACTTTATGTCGGAAACTCAAAAAGATATCATTAATTGGCTTTTAAATCCTGACGATCCAAAAGAGACTGAAAGAAAGTTGTCCGACTTTGGGTTGGAAAAAATTTTTAATGAAATAGAATTGCCATTAATGAATGTCTTGCGAGACATGAATGAAAGGGGAATCGCTCTAGATCGAAGTTTTTTAAATAAGTTAAAAGGAGAGCTGTCTCAACAAGTTAAAGAATTGACGGAGAAAATTTACCAATGTGCTGGGGAGTTTAATCTTAACTCACCCAAACAATTATCTGCTGTTTTATTTGATAAGTTAAAAATCATACCTCGACTAAAATCAACGGCCGCGGGACAACTAGAGTTGATTAAAAATAAGCATCCCGTTATCCCCCTAATTTTAAATTATCGGGAGGTCTTTAAAATTTTATCTACTTACATTGAACCGTTATTGAATTTAGGAGATGTGGTTCATACCACTTTTTTGCAAACCGGCACTGCCACTGGACGGTTAAGCTCTAAAAATCCCAACTTACAAAATATTCCCGAAGCGATTAAACCGGCTTTTGTTGCCCGTAAAGGTTATGTCTTGGCGTCTTTTGATTACTCTCAAATAGAGTTAAGAATCTTGGCCTTTTTGGCTCAAGATAAAAAAATGATTGATGCCTTTGAAGGGGACTTAGATATTCACAGATTAACTGCCAGTCAAGTTTTTAATGTGAATGTTAATTTAGTTACTCCGGAAATGAGGCGTTTGGCCAAAACATTAAATTTCGGTGTTATTTATGGCATGGGGCCCGCGGCATTTGCTAGGGCTAGCGGACTGTCTAGAAAAGAAGCGGAAGGATTTATTGAAGAATATTTTAAGACTTTTGCGCAAGTTCGTGATTGGCAAGAAAAAGTTAAAAGTGAATTGCGTCAAAAGGGGTATGTAGAAAATTTAAATGGCAGAAAAAGATGGTTGCCTATCGAGGCAGAACGGGCGGCAATCAATATGCCCATTCAAAGTTTGGCTGCAGATATTATTAAAATGGCTATGATTAAGACAAATAAATATCGGCTTTTACTGTCTATTCATGATGAGTTGTTGTTTGAAATTGAGGATGATAAAGTAAAAGATGTTGTCGAGGACATTAAGAATATAATGGAGTCGGTCTATGACATAGGCATTCCGTTAAAAGTTAATGTCAAAGTCGGTAATAATTGGGGGAAGATGCAAACAGTATAAAAATGGATACACAACTACTAAAAGTATTAACAGAGATTCTTAATGATGGTCTGGTTGTTTATGATAACGATTTTCGCATTCTTTATTTTAATAGCGGAGCTGAAAAAATGTTTGGAATTAAGGTCGTAGATATAGTTGGCAAAAGTTTTACTTTAGACAAGGCACAAGATCCTGTTTGGCAGTCTTTGTCCCCAGTTATTTATTCATCTTTAGCTCCTACGGTGTTGAGAATTTCTGAAGTCGGACTGGAACCACAAATTTTAAAAGTAATTTTAGATAATCCGCATAAAGAATATGAAACGAGGACCAGCCAAGTTAAGAATGATGGAGGCCAAGTGACTGCTTTTATAAAAATAATTAAAGATGTTACCCGAGAATCTTCTCTTTTAAAGGCAAAAAGTGATTTTGTAACAATTGCCGCTCATCAATTAAGGACTCCGGCTACAGCAGTTAATTGGGCATTTGAAAACTTAGTTAAAGACTCTAGTTTAAATGACTCCTCAAAAGAGGCAGTAAATATCGGCTACAAAACATCGCAGGGACTATTAAAAACTATTAATGATTTACTCAATGTTGCTCAATTAGAAGAGGGAAAGTTTGGTTATCAGTTTCAAAATACTGATTTACTAGGTTTTCTAGACAAATTACTGGCAGATGCGTTGCCAATCGCTAAGGAGTATAAAGTTAATTTATATTTTGAGCGTCCTTCGGAGAAAGAGATTATTGTTTCTATGGATTCTCAAAAATTAGGATTAGCCGTTTCTAATCTTGTTGATAATGCTATTAAGTATAATGTTCCCAATGGTCAGGTAACTGTAGGAGTTGGCAAGAAAGATAACATGGTAGAGGTTTCTATAAAAGATACTGGCGTGGGCATTCCTGAAGAGGACTTGCCTAATCTGTTTACTAAATTCTTCCGAGCTAAAAATGTTACTAAGTTTTCTGTGAGCGGTTCGGGTCTGGGTTTGTATTTGGTGAAAAATATTATTAAAGAACATGGCGGAAATGTTCGAGTGGAGTCGGTTTTGGACAGAGGATCCACTTTTTATTTCACACTTCCTCTTGTTAGGGCATAATCCTTCAATTAGGAACTCCTCCCACCAACACCTCCTCTCGTCAACCTGTCTCCGCCTCATAGAAAATATATTCACTACAGTC